>SKGV01000056.1 GCA_007117275.1 Methylophaga sp. | reverse complement strand
CGTCAGGAGCCCAATGCTATTGTGCTGGTTTATAGCATTCATGATGAATCAGTTTATGTTGAGCGTGCACTTCAGGCCGGTGCACAGGGGTATCTCAGCAAAAATAGTGCTGCTGATGTTCTGGCTGAAGCCGTCCAAGTCGTTGCAAGAGGGGGACGATATATTGAACAGGGACTGTTACCCGGATCACACGACCTTAAACGCACAAGCATCGATGCCAGTAGCGAAATTACTGATGTCTTGTCACCGCGTGAGTTTGATGTTTTTTGTCGGCTTGCAAGCGGTATGACTGCCCATGAGGTGGCGGCTGATCTGCATCTCGGTTACAAAACAGTTGCCAACTACAACACGGCCATCAAAACAAAACTCAAAGCGGATACCGCGGCAGATTTAGCACACATCGCCGTGGCGCTGGGCATCATAAAGCCCAGCTAAGTGATGCCAAAAAACCAGTAATTTGCTGCGCAATATCAATGACGCTTCGCCACGTTCTTCAGCATACACAGCAAAATTATTGCAGTATCAGGCCTACTTAGCTGAGTGCCGCACGTTGTTGTTGCAACTGACTGAGCGCCTGTTGCAGTTCAGTCAGTTTGGCACGTTCTTTTTCAACAACATCCGTAGGGGCTTTAGCGACATAATTTTCATTTTTCAGCTTGCCCGCTGATTGTTGAATGACTTTGTCGAGTTTGCTGATTTCTTTGTCCAAGCGGGCGATTTCAGCTTGTTTATCAATCAAGCCCTCCAGCGGGATCAGGATTTCCATTTTGCCGACCAGTGCCGTTGCAGCGGCCGGCGCCGGACCATCTAGTAATTGAATATCACTTAAGTTGGCAAGACGACTGATAAAGTCTCTATTGGCCTGTAAGCGCTGTTGATCCTCAGCAGAAGCCTCGTTTAACAACACGGGCAGTTGGTGTTTGGGAGCAATGTTCATTTGCGAACGAATTGAGCGAATGCCGGTAATGAACTGCATCACCCATTCCATATCAGCCACGGCGCTTGCGTCGATCTTTTCAGCATCGGCGACAGGATAAGGTTGACGTGTAATAGTTGCTCCATTCTTACCAGCCAACGGTGCAATGGTCTGCCAGATTTCTACGGTGATAAACGGCATGAAAGGATGTGTCAAACGCAGTGTTGTTTCCAGCACTCTGACTAGCGTTTGCCGGGTGCCACGTTTCGCTGCGGCCGAGGCAGTGTCGCCGTTCAAAACCGGTTTGGATAGCTCTAGATACCAGTCACAATAATGATTCCAGATGAACTCGTATATGGCATTTGCCGCCAGGTCAAATCGATAGGTGTCAAGCGCGCGAGTGACATCCAGTTCGGTCTGTTGCAATGTGCTGATGATCCAGCGATCGGCAAGACTCAATTCAACGTCGGTATTATCAAGGCCGGTGTCCTGACCTTCAGTATTCATCAGCACATAACGTGCGGCATTCCATAGCTTGTTACAGAAATTGCGATAGCCGGCGATGCGATTCATGTCAAAGTTGATATCACGACCGGTGGTGGCTAGTGAGGCAAAAGTGAATCGCAGGGCATCGGTGCCATGCGGCGCGATGCCGTCGGGGAATTCCTTACGGGTGGCTTTCTCGATGTTGGCAGCCAATTGCGGTTGCATCATGCCACTGGTGCGTTTCGCCACCAATGCTTCCAGATCAATGCCATCAATAATATCGATAGGATCCAGCACATTACCCTTGGATTTAGACATTTTCTGACCTTGGGCATCACGCACCAAACCATGAATGTAAACCTCCTTGAATGGCACATCGTCCATAAAATGAATGCCCATCATCATCATGCGCGCCACCCAGAAGAAAATGATGTCAAAGCCGGTGACCAAGACACTGGTTGGATACCAAGTGTGGAGTGAATCAGTGTTGTCAGGCCAGCCCAAGGTTGAAAATGGCCATAGCGCCGATGAAAACCAGGTGTCTAGTACGTCTTCATCCTGAGTCAGCGTAGTCTCAGCCGACAGTTGGTACTTGTCACGAACCTGTGCTTCATCATGTCCAACATAAACCTTGCCTTCGGCGTCATACCAAGCAGGAATCCGATGCCCCCACCAGATCTGTCTCGAAATGCACCAGTCCTGGATATCTTCCATCCAGTTGAAGAAGGTCTTGTCCCAATTGGCGGGGACAAATTTGACCTTGCCAGATTTCACTGCTTCTACGGCAGGCGCCGCCAGTACATCGGCTTTCACGTACCACTGGTCGGTTAGTAAAGGCTCGATAACCGCGCCACTACGATCGCCGCGCGGCACCATCAGTTTGTGATCCTGAACGGTTTCCAGCAGGCCAAGTTCTTTGAGATCGTGCACAATGACATCACGTGCTTCATAGCGATCAAGACCGCGATATTTTTCCGGTGCATTGTCATTGATAGCTGCATCAATGGTCATGATGTTAATGGCAGCCAAATTATGACGCTTACCGACTTCGGCATCGTTAAAGTCGTGTGCTGGTGTGATTTTGACACAACCACTACCAAATTCAGGGTCGACATAGTCATCAGCAATGATTGGAATTTCCCGGCCTACCAGGGGCAGGCTGATGGACTTGCCGATCAGATGTTTATAGCGTTCGTCTTCAGGGTGAACGGCTACTGCGGTGTCACCAAGCATGGTTTCTGGGCGAGTAGTGGCCACAACCAGATGGCCACTACCATCACTGAGTGGATAGCGAAAATGCCATAGATGGCCGGATTCTTCTTCCGACAAAACTTCCAGATCAGACACCGCTGTGTGCAAGACCGGATCCCAGTTGACCAGGCGTTTGCCACGATAAATCAGACCTTCGTCATAAAGCTTCACAAATACATGTTTGACTGCTTCTGACAGCGCATCATCCATAGTGAAGCGATCCCGAGACCAGTCTAATGATGAACCGAGACGGCGTAATTGGCGGGTGATGTTGCCGCCGGACGCTTCTTTCCATTTCCAGACGCGCTCAATGAAAAGCTCTCGACCAAGATCGTGACGGGTTTTGCCCTCAGCATTCAGCTGACGCTCGACCACCATTTGCGTGGCAATTCCTGCATGGTCCGTGCCTGGTTGCCACAGAGTGTTGTCACCTTTCATTCGATGGTAACGGGTCAGGGTATCCATGATGGTATTGTTGAAGCCATGTCCCATGTGCAGACTGCCGGTAACATTAGGTGGCGGCAGCATGATTGCATAGGGTGTGCCTTGGCCAGAGGGCTTGAATTCGCCATTTTCTTCCCAGTGTTGGTACCAGCGTTGCTCAATAGCGTCGGGGGTGTAGGTCTTATCCATGCGTCTCTGCGTCAGATTATTCGGAAGTTAACAAAAGCGGGCATTATACCCGTAGATGACGGCGAGGTCAGTGTTCAGCCACGTGTTTGCAGATTGATGTTGTGCGAGTCGATGTGATAACCACGGTCTCGATAAAACTGGTAGCGTGTGCGACCGTGGCTTTTGATGTCTGGATCGTCATCAATAATTTCTAGTAGCCGTTCGAATTGACTGAAAAAACTTGGCTGTTCAGGACTTAGATTAATCAGCACATCCATGAGTCTCGGCGGATCCATTTGATGGCTGATTAACACAGGTGCAGGATGCTCATTGTCTTGTTCAAGCTGTTGATGCGGTACAAAGCTCTCTGGTCGAAACTCCCACAAGATACTGTCCATCAAAGCGCTTTGTTGAGCACTCTCGGTATGGATAAACACCTGATGACCTTGACGCCAGGCTTTTTCAGCTAAGCGGCAGGCAAATAGCTGCCGCTCTTGTTCTGATGTGCTGTTGATGACGTAAAAACTGACTTTGGTCATTGATGCAACTCAATTTTCCAGTCGGTTTAGCAGGTATTGCATCAATAGCGGCACTGGACGACCTGTGGCGCCTTTTTGTTTGCCGCTGTTCCATGCGGTACCGGCGATGTCCAGATGTGCCCAGTTGAATTTTTCGGTAAACCGCGACAAGAAGCATGCTGCAGTGACGCTGCCGGCCTCTTTACCACCTACATTAGCGATATCGGCAAAATTACTGTCCAGTTGTTTTTGATAGTCATCCCAGATGGGCAGTTGCCATGCCCTGTCAAAGCTGTCATTGCCGGCTTTGAGCAAGTCAGCTGCTAACGCTTCGTTATTACTCATTAAGCCGGTGGCGTTATTGCCCAGTGCGACGATAATCGCTCCCGTCAGCGTGGCAATATCGATGACAGTGTCTGGGCTAAATCTCTCGCTATAGGTCAGTGCATCACACAGCAAAAGTCGACCTTCGGCATCTGTGTTAAGAATTTCGATTGTTTTGCCGGCCATGCTGGTAACAATGTCGCCGGGTTTGTTGGCGTCACCATCAGGCAGGGTTTCAGAGCTGGGGATAACACCCACAACATTGATTGGCAGTTGCAGCTCTGCGACTGCTTGGAGGGTACCCAATACGCTCGCAGCGCCGCACATGTCATATTTCATTTCATCCATGCCTTGTGAAGGTTTCAATGAAATACCACCGGCATCGAAGGTCAAACCCTTGCCAACAAGTACAACCGGTTTGCTGTCGCCACCACCGCCATAGTTGAGTGTAATCAGTCTGGCAGGTTGTCGACTGCCGCGTGATACAGAGATAAAGGCGCCCATGCCCAGTTCGGTGATATCGTCTTCATCCAGCACGTCTACAACCAAGTCATCAAATTGCTTTTCCATTTTCAAAGCCTGATCAGCCAGGAAAACGGGGGTACAAACATTGCCGGGAAGATTACCCAGCTCACGCGCCAGATTCATGCCACGCCCGATAGCCTCGCCAGTTTTGAGTTCGGTCTTCGCTTGCGCTAGTGGGACATTAGCACCAGCAACGGTCAGTTTTGCCAAAGGTTTTTTGGTCTCTGCAATCTGACTTTTGGTCTGGGTGTATTGATATAAGGCGGTCTCTGTGTTGATTACCGTTTGGCGAATCAGCCAGCCTGCATTGCGGTCTTTGATGGCCACTTCCGCGATGAAGCTGACTGCATCCACACAGGCACTATCATTAAGCCATTTACTGACGGCGGTTGATGTGCTGTTAAAGTCATTTTCATTGGTTTTACCGGCTTTGCCGAAACCGGCTAATAACACGCGTGGACTGGTGATGCCTGGTAGATCGTTAAGCAGCATCATTTGTCCGGGTTTGGCAGTAAAATCACCACGTTTGATAATCCGACTCAGGCCACCTTCACTGGCGGCATCGAGTGCCTGTGCCGAAGGGCTCATTTGACCGTCTTCATGAATAGCAATGACCAGGCAATCGGTTGCGATGCTGACTGGATTATCGTTGGTAACAAAATACTGCATGGATTTCTCCTGTGAATGTAGATAGTTTAGACTGCGTGTTTATTGCAGGCCCTGTGAAACCTATTCTAACTAAGACCTTTTGATAATGCGCGTGTCTTCTCGAGTTTTCCCTCTGCGGTTGTCGCTGATAGACCGCTACATGTTCAAAGAGTTTTTACTTAATTTGATCGCAGTGACCAGTGTCCTGTGGCTAATCTACGTGGCGACTCGGTTTGCGCGTTATCTGGCTCAAGCAGCTGTGGGTAATTTACCTGCTGAGGTTATTTTTAGTCTGCTTTGGTTCAGTTCTCTGGGTGCCTTGTCGATCATGCTGCCGATTGCGACTTTTTTGGCAGTGATGCTGTCGTTGGGTCGGATGAGCTCAGACAGTGAGCTGACAGTCATCGCCGCCTGTGGCGTTTCAGGCAATCGCATCATGCGTAACGTTGTGCTGTTTTCTGGCACCATGGCTATTATCATCGCATGGCTAGCATTGTTTGTCGTGCCGCAGATGAATAATGATCGCTATGCCATCGAGGAGCGTGCTAGGGTTGCCGCCAACACCGGGGGCATCGTGCCGGGGAGTTTTAAGGAAAGCCGAGATGGCAAGTGGACTTTCTACTCTCAAGGCGTCAGTGATGACAAGCAGTCGATGGAGAATATATTTATCGAAATTCATCGCCCTCAGCGACCGCTCATATTTAGAGCAGAGCGCGGTCATTTCGAAGTCGACAGAATGACGGCTGATAAATATTTGGTGCTTGAAGATGGCTATCGCTATGAGGGTGAGGCGGGCGATCTCGATTTTGTCATAGCGCACTACGAATCACACAGTCTGCTCATCGAAAAAGGTCAGCAAACTCAAGTACGCGAGCGTCAGAGAACGATGTCCAGCCTAGAGCTGTGGCAGCGAGGACAAATAAGAGATCTTGCCGAATTACAGTGGCGATTCTCTTCGGCAATTATGACGGTGATTCTGGGTTTAATAGCGATTACACTGGCGAACGCAGGCCCCAGACAAGGGCGCTATGCTGGTTTTTTTCCTGCGGTGTTGATTTACATAATCTATAGCAACTTGTTGGGTATCAGCAGAGCCTGGATTTCGGCAGGCACCTTGCCACCCTTGTTGGGTGCAGTATGGGTGCATCTGCTAATGCTCGGGGTATTTGCAGCACTTTACTATCGCCAGCACTTAAGACGCTACTGGCGCCAACTCAAGACTAACAGCGCATGAACATCCTCCATGGTTACATCACCAAAACCATCATCAGCAGCACCATACTGGTGCTTGTGGTTTTGATGGGGCTATACACCTTCATGGACTTCATCAATGAACTTGATGATCTGGGCAAAGGGAGCTACGGACTGACCGATATCTTCGCTTATCTGGCTTTGTCCATGCCTAAACGCATATACGAGCTATTGCCGGTAGCTGCCTTACTTGGCAGTGTATTAGGGCTTGGTAATCTTGCCTCGCAGAGTGAGCTGGTGGCGATGCGCGCTGCTGGGCTTTCTGTTGGTAATATCAGTCGAGCAGTGCTGACGGTGGCGCTGATGATGTTGCTTCTTGCGGTAATAATCGGTGAGGTCATCCGTCCCACAACAGAGCAAAAAGCAAGACAAATCCAGATTATGGCGCAAACCGGAACGGAAGGGCTGCAGACCGCGCATGGTTTTTGGACGCGCGATGGCAATCATTTCAATCACATTGAACGTATCCATGCTGATGGCCGATTTGTCGGTGTGACGATGTATGAATTTGATCATGCTTTTCGGCTTCGGGTTCTGACCAGAGCGGCACAGGCTCACTATGAAGATGGCAGTTGGATTTTGACCGATGTACTGCAAAGCACCATTGATGAAAGGGGTATCGAAGTGAGCTCAGTCAATCACGCTCGCTGGCGCTCGAGACTCAATCCGGGCATGCTGAATATCGTAGTGATGCCGCCTGAGTTTTTACCGGTCTGGAGTCTTGTCAGTTATATCGATTACTTGCAGGATAATCACCAAGCAATTGAACAATACCAACTAGCATTCTGGAGTAAGATCATGATGCCGGTCAGTTCCGCTGTGATGGTGTTTTTGGCGGTGCCGTTTGTCTTTGGCCCACTGCGATCGGCACCTGTCGGTGGAAGGATTTTGGCCGGTGTGATGGTGGGTATCGGGTTTCACCTGTTCAATCAGACATTTCAGCATATGGGCTTAGTTTTTGGTGTGATTCCCTGGCTTGCCGCCTCGCTACCCACACTGTTGTTTGCCGGTTTTGGGCTTTATCTACTCAGGCGCGTCAATTGACTCACTCTCCCGACTCAAGCACTAAAGCTCGGTCACGTTTCAGTTCATCAATCAGCTGACGGTTCATCGCCAGCGTGCTGCGCGCATTCGCTGTTGCCTGGATATCTTGCTCGACAAACGCTTGCATTACATCGATCGAAAAACGCTCCAGACTGTCAAATACTCCGAAAATGGCATCGAGATTCTGGCGCTCAATAAATGTGTGGTTTTGCTCAAGCATTTCCTGATAAAACGCATTACGGTCTCGAACTATGGGCGAGAATGCGTTTTGTCGCCAGACCATATAGCCGCGGTGGTCGCCTCTTTCCTCGTAAAATCGACGGTATTCAATCACTTCGCGTTGAAAGCGTTGATATTCGCTGATCATCTCGACCAGAAAGGCATCGACGTTGTCATTATTCAATGTGAAAATTTTATCTACAGTTTCTGACTTCAGTGGCGCTGCCAGCAGTAACATTGATGCCAGTGTCAGTATGAGCGGATAAAGTCGATTAGTGGATAATCGCATGAAAACCTCGAGCAAGTTAGTTGACTGGTTATTGCTTTTGAAATGTGGCAGTTCAGGAAAGTTCGTGCAATGGGGAAAATGGCGTCCCCAAGGGGGGCTCATGTTACCGCCGTGAAAGGGCGATGTCTTTGGCCTCTAGAAGATGGGGGCCTGTGACCATAAAGAAAAACCCCCGAACTAGTCGAGGGTTTTTGATTGGCGTCCCCAAGGGGATTCGAACCCCTGTTACCGCCGTGAAAGGGCGGTGTCCTAGGCCTCTAGACGATGGGGACCTAAAACGTTTCTTTCGAATCTTGGTGGAGCTAGGCGGGATCGAACCGCCGACCTCTTGCATGCCATGCAAGCGCTCTCCCAGCTGAGCTATAGCCCCCGAAAGGAAGCGCATACTATATGGATTGGCAGGAATACTGTCAACACAATATTCAAATTATTTACTCTTGCTGCAGGCGCTATTCAAGCAGGATGAATGTGGGTGGTCAGCAGCCAGAGCAGCGAACATGCAACTAAGTTATTGATGTAATGTGATCAGGCTATCAGGGATTTGATGAATAGTGATTTCTGTGCGATAAATTAGCGTCTTAATCGGCATCAAGAGCGGTCTGTGCTGATAGTTGCAATATTTCTTGAGGATGGTCATGCGCAAACGGGTGTTTATTTTTGCAGGAATTGTTTCCTGCCTGAGTACCGTCAGCTTTGCTCAAGAAGACATGATCTGCAAGCGCACTTCTCAAGATGTGTTTCTGCCTTTTGGCCTTCATGACGAGCAAGCCCCAGTTCAAGTTGAGTCAGATAGCGCTCAAATCAGACAGACTGGCACATCAGTTTTTATCGGCAATGTTGACGTAGTTCATGGCGGGCAACAACTTAATGCTGACTATGCCACCTACAATCAACAAACAGGTGAGCTTCGCGCCAGCGGCAACGTTCGTCTGCG
>SKGV01000116.1 GCA_007117275.1 Methylophaga sp. | reverse complement strand
TGCTTTTAATGGCGAGATTCACCAACCTTGGCGTATTGGCAGCTTTACTTTGTTAAGCCGTGGCCATGTATCAGAGCGACCAGATTATGATGCTGAACCCGTCATGATTGAGAGCGAACTGAGCAATCAACATAACAGCATGGATCGGTTTGGCTTTAAACGAGGCCGTCAAGCGGGTAATTTTCTGCACAAATGTCTGGAGAACATTGAGTTTGATACGACAGTGCCGGCGGATATCAGTGCGGTGGTGTCACGCCTGATGCCACAGTTTGGTCTGGAACTGCAATGGACCGAAGTGGTCACCGACTGGCTGTATTCAGTCATCAACACGCCATTAAATGCAGATGGCTTGCGTTTGACTGACCTAAAAGCCGACCAGCGGGTCAATGAAATGGCGTTTTATTTCCAAGTAGCCGGTTTGAATATGGCCGCATTGAAAACGCTGCTGAAACAGACATCAACGGACAGTATCTGGCAAGCACTGGGGGGAGGGTTGCGCTTTCAAGAACTGACTGGCTTTATGAGCGGATTTATCGATCTTGTGTTTGAGTATCAAGGCCGCTTTTATCTGGCGGATTATAAATCCAATCATCTTGGTTCAGATCCTAGGCACTATCAGGGAGAAGCCCTGCAAAATGCCATGCTCAGTCATGGCTATCCACTCCAATACCTGATTTACAGTGTGGCTCTGCATCGGCATCTGCAACAACGACTGCCGGATTATGACCCAGAGCTGCATTTTGGTGGAGTGTATTACCTGTTTATTCGAGGAATGCAGACGGACGATGAGCACACAGGCGTGTATTTTGATCGGCTGGATCGACAGCTATTGGCAGCCGTGGACAAGTTGATGGCAGGTGAACAATGAATCCCGTGAAGGTATTGCGTGAAGCCGGATATTCCGAATTAGCCTGTCAATTTGCCGGATACATCGCGCGTCAGCAACAGACAGAAGATCCTTTAGTCACCTTGACTGCCGGTTTACTCAGTGAGGTCGTCAGCGACGGTCACGTCTGCCTGAATCTGCATGAAACCAGCTCGATAGCGCCAATGATCGCCTCGCTCACACCAGAGACATCACAGTGGTTAAAGCAGTTACAACGAAGTGACGTCGTCGGCACAGAGGGTGAATTTAAACCTTTGGTGCTGACCTCTGCGGGCTTGTTATATTTGTATCGCTATTGGCAGGATGAGCAGCAAGTGGCACAGTCTGTATTGCGACGTGCCAAGGCCATTGATGTGCCCGTGGAGACAACCGTATTACAAAACTTTTTTGCCAACTGGAACAGCCAAGTCCCCGGTATTGATTGGCAGAAAGTGGCGGTGTTGAGCGCTTTGCATCAGCAATTGGTGGTGATTTCTGGTGGCCCCGGCACCGGTAAAACGACCGTGGTGATGAATATTTTGCGAGCATTAAACTTGCTTGATCAAAGCGCTGCACAGCCATTACGTATCGCCCTGGCTGCACCGACCGGTAAAGCGGCTGCGCGCTTACAGCAAGCAGTCAACCAAGGCTGTGAACTGATATACCAAGCCCAAACATTGCATCGGCTGTTGGGTATTACCGCACGTCATGATCAAGGGCGTTATGCTGCTGATAGGCCATTGCCGGTGGATGTGTTGATTGTCGATGAAGCCTCAATGATTGATATCAGTCTAATGGCCCTGTTGTTCAAGGCATTACCCGTCAATGCACGGCTGATTTTGCTGGGTGATGCTGGGCAATTAGCTTCGGTCGAGTCGGGTGCGGTGTTGGCAAGTTTGTGTGCTGAATCTCCCGGCTTTTCTGACACTTTCCGACAACGTGCTTTTGAGCTGACAGCCATTGAATTAGCTCAGTCGAGCGAGACACTGCCGCTCCAGGATTGCGTGATCAAACTTGAGCATAGTTATCGTTTTGCTGCAGGTGGCAGGGTCGGGCAATTAGTGGCTGCGGCTCATCAGGGTGATGCGATGGTTTTGATGAACCTCCTGACAGAGTTTGACTGTTGGCAGACGTTTTCCAACGAGCAACTGCAACTCCAGTTAGCCCAGCGTTATCAGCGCTATATCAGCGCTGTCGAGGCTAATAAATCAGTATCTGAGTGTCTGAGTGCTTTTGAGCAGTTTCGAGTGTTATGTAGCCTGCGTCAGGGGCCGCAATCGGTGCAGGCTGTGAACATGATGATGGAAGGCTTGTTGGCAAGGCGAGGCTGGCGAACATCTCAGCCGTATTATGCTGGTCGACCCATTATGGTGACGCAAAATGACTATCGTCAGCAGTTATTCAATGGCGATGTCGGCATGATCTTGGCGGATGACTCAGGTGAGTTGAGTGCTTGGTTTGAATTTGCTGGAGAATTACGGCAGGTTTCGTTGAGTCGTTTGCCTGCGCATGAAACCGTGTTTGCCATGACTATTCATAAAAGTCAGGGCTCGGAGTTTAGCGAGATCTTGTTGTTGATGCCAGAACAAGACAATGCCCTGCTTGGGCGAGAGCTGGTCTACACCGCGTTAAGTCGGGCAAGAGAGTCAGTGGCAGTGATGGCCTCAGCTGATGTGTTGCAGTGGTCTTTGCAGCGAAGGCTGGAACGGCAAAGCGGCCTTGAACGACTGCTCAATCAGCGCGGTGAGGCGGTTGCGCACTGATAATAGGCTCGGGTGCCATGCTGGGATCAAACGGGTTGTTGGTTTTATCTGGATCGGGACCATCTAGCAAGGCTCCTGGACGCTCTGGCAGAATTTTATGCTGTGTGAAATCACCCAAGCGGTCATAGCCTTCTGATAAATGGTCAAACATTTCACGATAGGGAGCGGCCATCGATACAAATAAATTGGCAGTTTTTTCGTGGTGTTGATGCACTTCTTCGCGGTAGGCATCAAACTCGGCTTGTTTCTGCATCAGTTGTTGTTCGTGAAGTGCGCGAATGTGATCAATGTCTTCAGCGCTTCCCGGCTGATTACGCCGACCCATGAGATAGCCAAATACGCCACTGCCCACTACCGCACACACAATGATGATCCAGAATACTGCTGACATGACAGACCTCAGAAAAAGTTTTACCCAGCAAAGCATAACGTGCAAGCGGAACCATCGCAAACAGACCCTGCGTCTTAACAACATTCACAGCGGCAATGATTGCCGTAGAATAGCCTTAATTAAATGACAGTTTTGTGAGGATATACCATGATTGATCCGAAAAAGTTTGACGAAATCATCGACACACTCACCAACGCCATGCCACCCGGTTTGTTGCAGATGCGTGATGATGCGCAGAAAAATTTGCGCTCGGCACTGAGCAGCACCTTGAACAAGTTGGATCTGGTGACGCGTGAGGAATTTGAGGTGCAAACTCAAGTACTATTACGCACCCGCGAAAAGCTGGAAGCACTGGAAAAGCGTGTTGCTGAACTTGAACAAATTCACCATCCTGAATAAGAGAGCCCTATGTCTGTATTTGAGAATGTCACGGTAACCCGTGAATCCAATGTGTACTTTGATGGCAAGGTGACCAGCCGTAAAGTGACGTTTACCGATGGCAGCTATAAAACCCTCGGCATCATGATGCCCGGCGATTACACCTTTGGCACCGAAAAAGCAGAATTAATGGAAATTATGGCTGGCACACTGGATTACCGACTCAGAGATGAAACACAGTGGTGTCACATTGAGGCGGGACAGTCATTTAGCGTGCCAGCCAATGCCTCCTTTGACCTTAAAATCACGCAATTGGTGGATTACTGCTGTAGCTATTTTGATTGATAAGCGCGCAAACAAAAAATCGTCAGCTTCTCGCAGCTGACGGTTTTAATGCCGCATCTTCTGCTAGGCTGGACAAACCCAGAATGCCGGGTATGCTTGCCTTGATAAGCGCTAAAGTCCAAGGAAAGGAAAATGGGTATTGCAAAGGTTCACAGCCGGGCTTTGACCGGTATTCAGGCACAGCCAGTCACGGTCGAAGTTCATCTATCCAATGGACTGCCGAGCCTATCCATCGTCGGCATGGCCGAAACCGCCGTCAAGGAAAGTAAGGATCGGGTTCGCTCGGCCATCATTAACTCGCGTTTCCAGTTTCCACAGCAGCGTATCACCATCAATCTGGCACCTGCCGATTTACCGAAAGAGGGCGGTCGTTTTGACTTGCCGATTGCGCTTGGAATCTTGGCAGCTTCCGGACAAATTCCAGTCGATTCTTTGGATACTATGGAGTTTATTGGCGAACTCGGTCTGGGAGGTGAACTTAGACCCGTACGGGGCGTGTTGCCTACTGTGTTGGCCTGTGCTGGAGCGCAACGGCAGTTATTGGTGCCGCAAGACAATGCCAAAGAAGCCGCATTGTGTGAACAGGGAGAGAGTTATGCTGCTGGGCATTTGCTTGAGGTATGTGCTCATCTGCATCAACAGCAACGTTTGGCTTCGCTTGAGCCACAGCTGCAGGATTTAACACCTCAGTATCCAGATTTAAGTGATGTTCGAGGTCAGGCAAGTGCTCGCAGAGCCCTGGAAATTGCCGCTGCAGGAGGTCATAGCCTGTTGTTTTCCGGACCACCGGGCACCGGAAAAACCATGCTGGCCAGTCGATTGCCAGGCATATTGCCACCCATGAGTGAAACAGAAGCCATAGAAACGGCCACATTACATTCAATATCGAGTCAGGGCTTTGCTGTGGAAACGTGGCGCCAAAGACCCTTTAGATCGCCACATCATACGGCTTCTGCTGTGGCCTTGGTGGGTGGCGGCAGTCAGCCCAAACCCGGCGAAATTTCTCTGGCGCACAACGGCGTATTGTTTTTGGATGAATTGCCGGAATTTGATCGTAAAGTGCTTGAAGTGTTGCGTGAGCCCATTGAGTCGGGGCGCATTATGGTGTCGCGCGCTGCACAACAAGCAGAATTTCCATCACGTTTTCAATTGGTGGCCGCCATGAATCCGTGTCCTTGCGGTTATCTGGGGCAGGCTATATGTCATTGCACAGCCGACCAGATACGTCGATACCGTGCTAAAATCTCAGGCCCTTTGCTGGATAGAATTGATGTGTTAATGGAAGTCCCTGCAGTGGATAAAAAGCTATTGCGGCCTCATGCTGATGAGCCTTTACCTGAATCCAGTGCGCAAGTCAGACAGCGGGTAATCAATGCCCGAGACAGACAACTTCAACGCAGTGGCAAGCCCAATGTCAATTTGCAACACAAAGAACTGGAGCATGTGTGCGCCCTGTCTGACCAGAATTTTCAGTTGCTGGAACAGGCGATCAATAAATTGGGCCTGTCAGCACGCGCCTATCATCGGATTCTGCGGGTGGCGCGAACCATTGCCGATTTGTCAGACAGTGATTCTATCCAGACCAGCCATCTTTCCGAGGCGATTGGCTATCGCCGCCTCGATACGAGTTTCTAGATATTTGTGAATGATCTAAATCCGCAACAGCGGGAAGCTGTGCGTTACATCGACGGACCTTTATTAGTCTTGGCCGGCGCCGGTAGTGGTAAAACACGCGTCATTACCCGAAAAATCGCCTATCTGATTGAACATTGCGATATCAAGGCCAGCCACATTGCAGCCGTTACCTTCACCAATAAAGCGGCGCGGGAAATGAAAAGCCGAGTGGCCGAACTGATGGCCGACAAACGCAGTTCTACTCGAGGTTTGATGGTGTCAACCTTTCACACCCTGGGGCTAAATATTCTGCGTCGTGATGGCAAATCGCTGGGCTATCGAAGTGGCTTTTCCATTTTTGACGCGCATGACAGCTTAGCTGTGCTCAGGGACTTGATGGGCCGTGACTTTGCGGCCGACAGTGACCATGCCCAGCAAGTGCAAACACATATCTCAGAATGGAAAAACCAACTGGTGCTGCCCGCCCAGGCTGAGCAGCTTGCCGATGGTGCCCAACAACACTATGCCGCACAGATTTACCCACGTTATGTGCAAGCATTAAAAGCCTATAACGCTGTTGATTTTGATGATCTCATTTTGCAGCCCGTGCTGATGTTTCGTGAGCACACTGAAGTGTTGCAGAAATGGCAGGCCAAGATTCACTATCTATTAGTCGACGAATATCAGGATACCAACGGCTGCCAGTATGAACTGGTCAAGCAACTGGTTGGTATCCGCGAAAAACTCACCGTGGTAGGTGATGATGATCAATCGGTGTATTCCTGGCGTGGTGCTCGACCGGAAAATCTGGCGCAACTCAGTAGTGATTTCACGCGCATCAAACTGATCAAACTGGAGCAGAATTACCGTTCCATGGGCCGTATTCTGCGAGTTGCTAACAGGCTGATAAGCCATAACCCACATGTATTTGAAAAGCAGTTATGGAGTGCCATGGGTGAGGGCGATCCGATCCGCATCATTGGTTGTCGTGATGATGAGCATGAAGCTGAAAAAGTCGTTTCTGAACTGCTGTATCACAAGCTCACCCATCAGTCGAGCTTCAGAGATTACGCCATCCTCTATCGCAGTAATCATCAGTCACGACCCATTGAGAAGGTCTTGCGCCAACATAATGTGCCCTATTTTCTGACCGGTGGTACCTCGTTTTTCTCACGGGTCGAAGTCAAAGATATTATGGCTTACCTGCGCTTGCTGGCTAATCAGGATGACGATAATGCCTTTTTGCGGATAATTAACACGCCACGGCGCGGCATTGGTGCCTCGACATTGCAGGCACTGGGCGACTATGCCGCCAAACGCAATACCAGTCTGTTTGGTGCTTGCTTTGAAATGGGACTGGCTGAACAGTTATCCACCAAGGCGACACAAAACCTTGATGTCTTTAGCCGCTGGCTGGTTGATATTGCCGATCGGGCGGTACGCGGTAACTTGCTGGATGCCATCAAGGACATGGTGGAAGAAATTGACTATCGAGGCTGGCTGGAGGAAACCAGTGGCGATCCCAATAAAGCCGAACGACGCATGGAAAACGTCTTTGAACTTATCAACTGGATTGAACGCCTGATGGAGCAGGACACCGAGGAAAAAAGCATTGGCGATATCGCCGCGCGCCTGACCTTGATGGATATTTTGGATCGGCAGGAAGATGAAAACGAAGCTGATGCCCTGCATCTGATGACACTGCACGCTGCCAAAGGATTAGAGTTTCCTCATGTGATTATGATCGGTATGGAAGAAGAAATTCTGCCGCATCGCAACAGCATTGAAATTGACGCCATTGAAGAAGAACGTCGCCTGACCTATGTTGGCATCACCCGCGCGCAACGCAGTCTGGTGATGACCATGGCTAACAGTCGTAAACGCTACGGTGAGCGTATGGACTGCGAAGAAAGCCGCTTTTTGCGCGAACTGCCAGCTGAAGATCTTATCTGGATGAACGAAAAAACTCAGGTAGATCCGCAAGAGCGCAAACAACGCGGCAAAGCGCATTTATCCAATATTCGCTCCTTGCTTAAATAATCATCGCCGACATCCGGTGGTGAGCTGCCACCTTCATCAAAACAGCCACAACCGATTTGGTAAAGCATTGTAAAGATAACTATCAGACGCTTTTCAAGAGAGGAGACTTCAAAGGCTTAACAGGCTAAAGTGTAGTGAACAATTTGAATCAACCATCTGGAGTTTACTATGCTGACACTGCTGGCCGGCCTTATCCTGTTTCTTGGGGTGCATTCGATTAGAATTTTTGCCGATGACTGGCGCACTGTTCAAATCGCTAAACATGGTGTTTTGAAATGGAAGGCTTTTTATGCGTTGATTGCGCTAATTGGTCTGTGGCTGATTGTGGTGGGCTACTCAGCCAGCAAAGCTGCGCCTGAAATGTTGTGGGTTGCACCGGTATGGAGTAGACATGTTGCGGCATTGTTGACCATTCCGGCGTTTGTATTGCTGGTGGCAACCTATCTACCTGCATCACGAATCAAAGCGAAAGTCGGGCATCCAATGTTGCTGGCGGTCAAACTTTGGGCGGTGGCACATTTGCTTGCCAACGGCACCGTTGCTGCTTTGCTGCTGTTCGGCAGTTTTCTGGTCTGGTCTGTGGTCAACTATGCGGTATCGCGCCGCCGGGATCGACGACTTGGCATCACCGGTGCCGAGGGCACGCTGAAAGCTGACATTCTGGTCATCGTGGTAGGCCTGGTGTTGTGGAAGGTGTTTGCACTATATCTGCATGCGGCCTTGTTTGGCGTAAAACCTTTTGGCGGCTAATCGAAACTGCAGATCGCAGGCAAGCCAATAGATAAAGCCCGGGCTTTACTCAACTACCCAGCACACGGAGTGTTCACGAGAGACATCTTTTTCTGTGTGTTTCGCATGAAATAGCTGTCAGCTTTAGGGTTCTGCTGACTGGCTGGCGATTTCAATGGGTGCCAATGCCAGGCACCATGCCAGCAGTAAAAATAACAACATGCCTGCGAGAATTGCTTGAAAGTGAATGCCAGCATCCAGAGCCAGGCCAACAATCGCCGGCGTGACACCTGTTGAAAACACCATTAACGCTGATTTGACAGAGCGTAAGCGCCCCAGAAAATTGCGCCCCCATATTTTGACCAGCAAGCTGTCACCGATGGGCGACTGCATGCCAAGTGATAGCCCTGCGCCCAGCATGACCAGCCAGATGCCAAGGTTGCCACCGATAAGCGCGGCAACCATTAATCCCGCCGCGAAGGGTAACAAATACACTCGGGCCAACATGGCAACCCCAAACTCATCAACCCATCGGCCACCCAACAATGCGCCGGGAAAACGGCTCAAGCCCATGGCCATCAGAGCAATGGCATAGGTGGTGAGAGTGGCATCAAAATCCGCAATCATCTGCGTTTGAAAGATAAAAATACCCGTCAGCGCAATCGGTAATGCCATCAAGACCGGCATCAGTAACCAGAAGCGTAATTCTCGTGTAGGTGATTGGCCGGTGTCTTGTGCCTGTTTAGCCTGTTGTTTGTTTTGTGGCGCATCAGGCCAGTTGACCGCAAACAATGCAATCAGCCAGCAGATGATCAATACGCTGAGCAATATCCACCAGACTTGTCGCCAGTGAAGCCAAATCATAGCGACTGCCATCAGGGGTGGCAGCAAAATTTCACCCATCGGCATCCCCAAACTAACCAAGCCAAGTGCTCGACCTCGATTGGCCTGAAATTCTCGCGCTGCCAGTGTGCTGGCCAAATGGGTCATTAAGCCTTGCCCGCAAAAACGCAACAGTGCCAGCCCCAACATGCTGACGATTAACCAGGGTGATAGCGTTAGCATAAGCACACCGCTGGCGAGCGCCAGAAAAGCCAGCGAGGCATATTGCCTAGGCGGGATCCAGTCAAGTTTTCCGCCAAAGTACAGCACTAGAAAACCACTCAGCATGGTTATGCCAGCATACAAGCTGCCAAACTGGCTTAGGCTCAAACCGAGACGCGTCATGATGTCAGATTGAAACAGACCGATAAAGAAGCTCTGCCCCATATTGCCGGTGAACATGGCAAGCAAGGCGACGCCTATCAGTCCGTAATGACTGCGAAGCAGGTCGGCGTAGCTTGTTGGGGTGTTTGATGTCATTAACGTGAGTAGCTGCTGCAAAAGTCGCTGGATTTTACGCTATAAAACCAAGTGTGTGCAGCTGACCAGAGGCTGTGCCAGT
>SKGV01000067.1 GCA_007117275.1 Methylophaga sp. | reverse complement strand
GGTGAAGGTCTCTACAGTATGGTGGTTTTGTTGCTGTGGACATTAGGCGGTGGGCTAGCATTACTGGCAGGTTTTTGGGCCAATTTGGGCTGGTCAGAAATGGCCACAGGCGTTGCCTTGCTGCTGAGTTTTCTGCTGATTGGCGCATTGCTGGATGTGCCTACTGGTTGGTATAAAACATTTGTGCTCGAGCAGAAGTTCGGCTTCAACCGTAATACGCCAAAACTTTTTTTCTCGGATATGTTTAAGCAAACCGCTTTGATGCTGATACTCGGCGCACCATTGATCTGGGCGGCCTTGTGGCTGATGAGTAGTACGGGTGCGTATTGGTGGTTGTATTTGTGGGCTGGCTTGATGGGTTTTGCCCTGATTATGATGTGGGCATATCCTGCGTTTATCGCGCCAATGTTCAATAAGTTTACTCCGCTTGAAGATGCTAAGTTGGAGCAGCGGGTGGAAAAACTGTTGGTGCGTTGTGGCTTCAAAAGCCAAGGTATCTTTGTCATGGATGGTTCGCGTCGCAGCGGTCATGGCAATGCTTATTTCACTGGTATCGGCAACAACAAGCGTATCGTGTTTTTCGATACGTTGTTAAACACACTCAACGAAGATCAGATTGAAGCGGTGTTGGCTCATGAATTAGGACATTTTCGTCGTAAGCACGTTGTAAAAAACATGCTGTTGCTAGCGGTGTTAAGTCTCATCGGACTGGCCTTGCTCGGTTGGGCGTCGGCGCAAAGCTGGTTCTATGCCGGCCTTGGCGTTTCTGTGGAATCCAACGCAGTGGCCCTGGCACTGTTTATGTTGGTGATTCCGGTATTCAGCTTCTTTTTGCATCCGTTGATGACGTCACTGTCGCGCAAGTATGAGTATGAGGCAGATGCCTATGCAGCCAGTGTTTCCAGTGCGGATGATCTGATTGAAGCGCTGGTCGCTTTGTATCAGGAAAATGCCAGCACACTCACGCCGGACCCATTAGTATCGGCTATCTACGACTCACATCCGCCTGCGGCGATGCGTATTGCCCAATTACAAACAGCCCGCGTCTGATGATGCGGCTGCTGACCTTGTGGGTCATGCTCTGTGTCAGTTCATTGGCAATGGCACAGGGCAAGCAGTTACATGAAAGCGCATGTGTGCAATGCCACTCATCGCTAAACGGTGGTAACCCGGATTTAATGTATACCAAGGCCGACCGAAAAATCGGCAGTTTTGAAGCATTAGAAAAACGCGTCGGTTATTGTGCAGTGGCTGCCGGCGTCAGCTGGTCCCCGGAACAGGTGCGTGCGGTCACTGATTATCTGAATCAGCAGTTTTATCGTTTTTGAGATCTTCATCAGCACTACTGGGACAACACGTTTCAAAAAGTGCCTTATGCGTCCTGCTTGAGCCGAACCGCAAGCACATCACAGGTCGCTTGATGCAAGACCGCTTGTGCGGTCGAGCCCAACAATAACTTCCAGCCATGTCGACCATGCGAGCCCAGCACAATCAAATCAACCTGGTGCTCCTTGGCAATGCTTGTAATGTCATGCCGAGGATTGCCAAACTCGACCCATTGCTGGGCCTGTGCAATATTGAGTTTATCAGCCAGCACTGCCACCTGCTTTTTAGCTGCCGATAGCAACATGTCTTGCAGTTCACTATCGACCTGGACTATGGGTTCATAGGCAAAGTCAGTCAGAGGATAATCTTCGACAATGTGGCAGATACTGAGCTTGGCATCATGCTCGCTAGCAAGCATGGCTGCCTGCTCAAGCACCTGTTGATTGTGTTGGGAAAAATCTGCGGCGATCAGAATGTGATGATAATGCGCCATTGGGCCTCCCTGAACAAAAAAACCGGACAGGGTCCGGTCTTAATTTTATTTAAGGCTTTCCAGATAGCGCTCCGCATCCAGTGCCGCCATACAGCCAGCACCTGCTGAGGTAATCGCTTGTCGATAAATCGGGTCAGAGACATCACCGGCAGCAAATACACCGGGAATACTGGTCTGCTGGCCTTTTTTCAGGATGATGTAGTCGTGTTCCATTTCCATCTGGCCTTTGAACATCGAGGTGTTGGGTTGATGGCCAATGGCGATGAATACACCTTGCAAGTCAATTTCCTGCGTCGCGTCATCTTTGGTGCTCTTAACACGCACGCCAGTAACACCGGCGTCATCGCCCAGTACTTCGTCTAGGACGTGATCCCAGAGAATTTCAACATTGCCTGATTCGGCTTTTTTCAGCAGTTGATTGATGAGGATCTTCTCGGCGCGGAAACTGTCACGTCGATGAATGACGGTGACTTTGGAGGCGATATTCGATAGATACAGGGCTTCTTCAACCGCAGTATTACCACCGCCAACAACGGCAACCGGTTGGTTTTTATAGAAAAAGCCATCACAGGTGGCGCAGGCTGAAACACCTCGCCCTTTGAAGGCTTCTTCTGAGTCCATGCCCAGATATTTGGCAGAGGCACCGGTGGCAATGATCAGTGCGTCACAGGTGTACTCACCGGCATCGCCTATCAGTTTGAAAGGGCGTTGAGTCAGCTCGGCAGTGTGAATATGGTCGAAAACAATTTCAGTGCCAAACCGTTCAGCATGTTGTTGCATGCGCTGCATTAATTCAGGGCCCTGAACCCCTTCAGCGTCACCCGGCCAGTTATCAACATCTGTGGTGGTGGTCAGCTGGCCACCTTGTTCCATGCCAGTGATCAAAACAGGTTCCAGGGCAGCACGAGCAGCATAGACTGCTGCGGTGTAGCCGGCGGGGCCTGAGCCGAGGATGAGTAAACGACAGTGCTTGCTGTCCGCCATGAGTGGCCTCCAAAAAATAGAAATTTAGACAATGGACTAAGGTAACTCATTGTCAGAGGCTTGGACAAGCATCTGAGTTGAAAAGCTGTGTTAGAATCAGCCGTTAATTTATTGGCTTAACTGGAATTATCAGAGTGGCACAGGCAACACGTTTAAATGATAAGGAAAAACCCGACGCGACTGATGGCGCTGTGGCTCTTCGACTGCGTGAGGCTGCATTAATTCTGGCCCTGGCAATTGCTGCGTATTTGCTGTTATCGCTATTTAGCTATCAGCCTACCGATCCGGGCTGGTCGACCACAGGCACCCATGATGCGATTGCCAATCGAGGCGGCATTGTTGGGGCGTGGTTGGCAGATATGCTGCTGTATGGCTTTGGACTGCCAGCCTATCTTGCACCACTCATGATTGGTTTTAGTGGCTGGTTGTTGTTTAGTTGGGGCAAACGGGCAGATTCTGCTGATGCGCTGCCGTTCTGGATTCTTAAATTTCTCGGCTTGCTGATGGCTTTGTCTGCCGCCAGCGGCATTTCTGCGCTCAGTCTTGCTGATTTTGGCGAAGCCTTGCCTCTGGGTGCAGGTGGGGTATTGGGTGATGTTGTCGGTCGTGGCTTTGAGTCTGTATTTGGTGCATCAGGCACCAGTCTGCTGCTGTTGGCACTGTTATTGACTGGGGTCACCCTGTTTACCGGCTTATCATGGCTGATGGTGATTGATCGCCTTGGGGCCTTGGTGATGCGTTTATCGTTGCTCCTTAATGGTCGTCTGCGTCAGTTGAACAACCAGCTGAAAGCCCGCAAGAATCGCCAGCAACGTGAAGAAAGCTTTCGTCAACAGACAGAAAAGTTTCAGCATAAGCCCAAGGTGCGAGTTGAGCCAGTGCTTCAGCCCAAAGAAGTCAGCAAACGTGAGCAGAAAGAACGACAAGTGCCGTTGTTTGAAACGGCTGATACGCCGGGACGGCCGACACTGTCATTGCTGGATATGCCTAAGCAATCATCCAAAGGTTACAGCGAGGAAGTATTGCAGGCGCTGTCTCGCCAGGTGGAGCTTAAGCTCCGAGACTTCGGTGTTGAAGTGCAGGTGGTTGAAGTGCAACCCGGGCCTGTTGTCACTCGATTTGAGTTGCAGCCTGCTGCCGGCATCAAAGTCAGTCGCATTAGCGGCCTTGCCAAAGATCTTGCCCGCGCCTTGTCGATAAGTAGTGTGCGCATCGTCGAAGTGATTCCAGGCAAGCCCGTTGTCGGCCTGGAAATCCCTAATGAACATCGTGAAGTGGTTCGCTTGCGTGAAATTCTTGCATGCCAAGAATATGAGAACAATAAATCACCACTGATGTTGGCACTGGGTAAAGATATCGCGGGTCGCCCAGCGGTAGCCAACCTCGAAAAAATGCCGCATTTACTGGTTGCAGGTACCACGGGATCGGGTAAGTCAGTCGCGGTGAATGCGATGATTCTGAGTATGCTTTACAAAGCCACGCCACAAGAAGTTCGCCTGATCATGGTTGATCCAAAAATGCTGGAACTATCGGTGTATGAGGATATTCCGCATTTGCTGGCACCTGTAGTGACGGATATGAAAGAAGCGGCCAATGCGCTTCGCTGGTGTGTCGCCGAAATGGAGCGACGTTATCCACTCATGGCGGCACTGGGGGTACGTAACATTGCCGGCTTTAACAAAAAAGTGCAGGAAGCCATCGAGCGTGGTGAACCCATTATCGATCCAATCGCGAAGGTTGAGCCTGGCGAGGAGCCACCGACGCTCAAACCATTGCCTTTCATCGTCGTGGTCATTGATGAACTAGCCGATATGATGATGGTGGTTGGCAAGCAGGTTGAGGAATTGATCGCCAGACTGGCGCAAAAAGCCCGTGCCTCTGGCATTCATCTTATCTTGGCAACACAGCGACCTTCGGTGGATGTTATCACTGGTCTTATCAAAGCCAACATTCCCACGCGAATGGCTTTTCAGGTGTCATCACGCATTGATTCCAGAACCATCCTGGATCAGATGGGGGCGGAACAGTTGCTTGGACAGGGCGACATGCTGTATCTGCCACCTGGCAGTGGTTTGCCTGAGCGCGTCCATGGCGCCTTTGTTGATGATAACGAAGTTCATAAAGTGGTCGATTTCCTGAAATCTCAGGCGGCTCCAGAGTACATCGACGAGATTACTAAGGACCCTGGCGGCGAAGATGGCGAGATGATGGTCGGTGATGCCAGTGATGGTGAGTCAGATCCACTCTATGACCAGGCTGTTCAGATTGTCACAGAAAGTCGCAGAGCCTCGGTGTCTGGCATTCAGCGACGCCTAAAGATCGGTTACAACCGCGCCGCTCGGATTGTTGAAGCCATGGAGATGGCGGGTGTTGTCTCAGCGATGCAAAGCAATGGCAGTCGTGAAGTACTGGCACCGCCACCAAGAGACTGACAGGGCTTGCCAGAGGCCAATGGAAGTAGCTTGATGAGCCAAACAGACAATCATGCTGTCAAACTGCTGACAAATCTATTTCCGGAGTCAAAAGAATGATATTGCTGCGAACACTAAACCACGCCGTGCTGGCATTAATGATCTGGCCAGTCATGCTCATGGCTGGGCCTGCAACAGAGCAGTTGCATCGGTTTGTTGATGAAGTCACCAGCATGCAAGCCAATTTTGAACAGATCGTCGTCGATTCGCGAGGTAATATCGTTGAGGAGGCCAGTGGCAGATTTTATCTGCAACGTCCGGGGCAATTTCGTTGGGATTATCAGCAGCCATTTGCTCAGCAGATTGTCGCTGATGGCCAGCGCCTGTGGTTCTACGACATAGACCTTGAGCAGATCACGGTCAATGCACAAGAAGACGCCTTATCGGACTCACCGGCCAGTCTGTTGTCAGGTCGATCGGTGCCGGAAGATAACTATCACATCGTTGAAGTTAGCAGCGATGATGGTCTCTATTGGTTGGAGCTGACGCCGATACAAAGCGATGCTGGTTTTCAGCGCTTGAGCCTTGCTTTCAGTGATGACGGTTTGCAGCAGATGGTGATGACCGATAGTTTTGACCAACGCACCTTGCTGATTTTCAGCGCAATGCAAACTAATTCCGAGCTGCCTACCTCGACCTTTGAGTTTGTCGTACCGGCCGGTGTTGATGTGGTGGGTGAGATTGACCAGTGAGCCTGTTTGAAACGATTGATCCTGCCAGCCGCCCATTGGCTGACAGGATGCGACCCCAGCGGCTGGAGGATTACATCGGTCAGCAACATTTGCTAGGAGAAGATAAACCGCTCAAGAAAGCAATTGCCTCGGGTCATCCACATTCGATGATTTTATGGGGCCCGCCCGGCACTGGAAAAACGACACTGGCAAAATTAATCGCCGGGTATTGTGATGCAGAGTTTCTGACCATTTCCGCGGTACTGGCGGGTGTTAAAGACGTTCGTGAAGCCGTGGCCCGAGCACAGCAACTGCAAAAGGAACAGGGCAGACGCACCATGCTGTTTGTTGACGAGGTGCATCGTTTTAACAAATCACAGCAAGATGCTTTTTTGCCGTTTGTTGAAGATGGCACCTTTACCTTCATTGGTGCGACCACCGAAAATCCATCCTTTGAGCTTAACAATGCCTTGTTATCACGCGCCCGGGTGTATGTGCTCAAATCACTGGCAGCCGAAGACTTACGCATGATCATTGATCGTGCCTTGACTGAACCTGTTAAAGGCTTGGCTGCCCGTAAAATCCGACTTGCACCAAGCTTGCGTGATCAACTGGCGCAAGCCGCCGATGGCGATGGCCGAAGAGTGCTGAATCTGCTTGAAATTGTGGTCGAGCTGGCGGCCAGCAAAGGGCAATCTGAGGTTAGCGAAGCAGACTTGATGGAAGTGTTGTCCGGCACACTACGGCGCTTTGACAAGGGTGGCGAAGCTTTTTATGACCAGATTTCGGCCTTGCATAAATCAGTTCGTGGATCAGCGCCAGACGCAGCCCTGTATTGGCTGTGCAGAATGTTGGATGGTGGCTGCGATCCGGTGTATCTGATGCGGCGTATTGTGCGGATGGCCGCAGAAGACATTGGCAATGCCGATCCGCGCGCCTTGCGTATTGCACTGGATGCGTGGGAAACCTTCGAAAAACTTGGCACACCGGAAGGTGAGCTGGCCATCGCTCAAGCAATCCTTTATCTGGCGGCTGCGCCGAAAAGTAACGCGGTTTATGTGGCTTACAAAGCGGCAATGCAAGATGTCAAAACGCATGGCTCGGCAGAAGTGCCGTTACATCTGCGCAATGCGCCAACCACGCTGATGAAACAGCTGGATTACGGTAAAGCCTATCGTTATGCTCACGATGAACCTGATGCCTATGCCGCAGGGGAACATTACTTTCCTGACAACATGCCGGCGCGCAGTTACTATCAGCCAGTTGATCGCGGTCTGGAAATCAAGATAGCGGAAAAGCTGGCCAAACTGCGTGAGCGGGATCAGCAAGCCGGTTCATCCTGAACGTTGTGGCGTGTATATATCGTAGCGGGTGTTTTTGCTAGTGATGCTGGCGTTGGGTTTTTCAGCGGCGAGATACTCAGCCGTTTTGGGCCGTTTCACCACTACACGTTTTGTGGCACACCGCCGGGCTGTTTCCAGAAGCTGTGCACCGTTGATATCTGGGCCTACCAGTTGATGCAGCAGTTGCATGTCTTTTTTGACCAGTGCTGATTTGTCCCGAGCCGGATACATCGGATCCAGATAGACCACCTCGGCGGGTGGTTGAGTCGGCATAAGTTGGCAGGCATCACCATGCATAAGATGCATAACAGCGGCAATATCGGCGGTGTCGGCATCTGCCGCTGCGCGACTTAGTGCGTCAGCAAGTAATTGATGAAGCAGCGGATGTTGTTCGATCAAGGTCACCTTGCAGCCCAGTGTCGCCATCACAAAGGCATCTCTTCCCAGACCGGCTGTAAAATCGGCAACGTGTGGATGGTAGCCCGGTTTGAGTCCGAGGGCTTTTGCTAGTGGTTGACCACGACCGCCACCAAAGCGACGACGATGTGCCAGCTTGCCTGAGGTGAAATCAATAAATACCGGGCCACCGACGGTAGCAAGTCTTAATTGAAGTTGTGAGGGTGTGACCACCAGTTGCAACTGCGCATGATTCAGCGGCTGCAAGGGTAAGTGCAGTTGAGCCGCCAACTCGGCGGCGCGTGCAGCACAGCCTTCATCGGTAAAGCTGATACCGCAAGATGGCTGATGCTGCTGGTTCAAGCCTGCGTCAACTCACCGGGTGATGAAGCGACCAAATGCCCGGCTGCCTTCACCAGTTTCAATGGTGTCGATAACCTCATGCAATTCGGTATCAATGATCGACACTGTACCGTCCGCCCAGTTAGCCACGTATACATGGCGCCCATCGGCAGTGACATCAATGCCTTCGGGCGTTGCGCCCACATAGATTTCATCAATCACTTGTCGATGGATTAAGTCGATGACAGAAATACTGTCATCATACTGATTGGTGACATAAAGCCGCGTGTTATCGGGAGAGACTACTGCGCAGTAGGGCCATTCGCCCACCGCAAATTCATCAATGATGCGGGCGGTTTGGCTATCAATCATGCTGACGCTATTGTCTTGCACGTTGACACTAAACAGCCACTTTCCATCGTGACTCAAAGCCAGACCAAACGGCGCATTGCCAGTGCTGACAGTGTGCAGTACCTCGTAAGTGTGTTGATCAATAATCGACAGACTGTTGTCATCGCGGTTGGCGACATAGATGCGTTGAGCCTGGTTATCAACGACCACACCTGCGGGTGATTCACCGACACGGATTTGATGACCAGTAGTGCCGGAGTGACTGTCAATGACAGTCACGATGTGTTGATACCAGTCGGAAACATACACCTCGCTGCCGTCATAATTGCTGGCGATGCCGACTGGCCCGGCGCCCACAGCAATATGGCGGTGAAGTTCAAATGTGTGTGTGCTGATGACCGAAATATCCTGACTGTCGGGGTTGCTGACAAATAGCCATCGGCCATCGCCACTCAGGGCAATACCGGCGGGACTTGCGCCCGCCTTGATAGTGTTGACTACCTGCCGTTTTTCGAGGTCAATGATACTGACATTATTGGCCAGTTGATTGGTGATAAAGGCAAAGCCGGTTTTCTGGTCAGTTTCGTTGCTACACGCAGAAACAAGCATCAGCAGAGGCAGAAAAAAAGCGGCCCTAGTGAGGGCCGCAATTTTGTGCGTGAGCATGATGGCTTATTTTTCCAGCGCTGCTTTTAGGCCTTCTAAGCCTTTTGCGTAGTACGCAGAAACAGCTTCAACTGCATCGCTGTCACTTTGACCTTCCGGAACGGGTGGATTGTTCATAAAGGAACGATAGAACGCGCCTCTCCACTGAACTTCAGCTTGTCCATCCACTTCTTTAACACTCAACCAGCTGCTATAGGTAGAAACTGGCAAGGTGAAATAGGGTGTTTCGACGCTGTTGTACTCGATGGTCTTGATAACACTCATCTCATTGATACGGGTGCGAATGGTTTTTTTGTCTTCTTCAACGCGGGTCAGCGTTTCAGTGATGGTTGGGTTACCATCTCTATTCAGGGTAATAACGCGGGTTTCGTCACTTTGCATCTCGGTGCTGGTCACTTCTGGGTGCCAGTTGTGAATACCGCCAAAATCCAGAATCACTTGCCATACTTTATCGACAGGTGCGTTGATGGTGATGGTTTCACTGGTGGTTTGTCTGGTCGGGCCATGGGCCACCGCGATCATTGGCAAAGCGATCATCGCTGCAACCGCCAACTGCAAAAACTTCTTCAT
>SKGV01000087.1 GCA_007117275.1 Methylophaga sp. | reverse complement strand
TGTCTCTGTGGTTATCACTTCGAACGCAACTGGATTCCCATAGACGGGTGAATAACGAAGTCTGAGCTTGTGAACAAGCGATGAATACTCTGCGACCATCTGCGTAATCTGCGGATTATTCTGTTTCGCAGGCAACCCAAGCTACCGTGGGCATTAAAAACTCAGTGCCCTCTGTGGTGAGAACATTAATTAACCAAGCTTTGAATCGGCGCAGGAATTCGCCCGCCCAAACGAACAAAGCGGTTTTCTTGCTTACCCATATTGACCGCCATTACCGGGCCTTCACCCAGTAAACCTCCGAAGACCACATGATCACCGGCTTTTTTGCCGGGCGCTGGAATCAACCGGGCAGCCGTGGTTTTTTTGTTAATCACACCAATGGCCATTTCATCAGCGATGATAGCTGACAGCATTTCTGACGAGATATCACCCGGCAACGCGACCATATCCAGCCCGACTGAGCAAACAGCGGTCATCGCCTCAAGTTTTTCCAGTGACAGTGTGCCGCTTGCTGCGGATTCGGCAATTGTTAAATCTTCACACACCGGAATAAAGGCACCACTCAAGCCGCCAACATGTGAACTGGCAAAGGCACCACCTTTTTTGACAGCATCATTGAGCATCGCCAAAAATGCTGTGCTGCCCGGTGCGCCGATGGCAGGCAAGCCGATAGCTTCAAAAATTTCACCGACACTGTCGTTTCTGTTCGGTGTTGGCGCCAGCGACAAATCAACAATGCCAAAGGGTAATTGCAGACTATTGGCGACTTCACGACCAACCAATTCACCCGCACGTGTGAGGCGCGCCGCGGTTTGTTTAATCACGTCGGCCGCTCGGCTGAGATCCATGTGTGCCTCTTCGGCAATCGCACGTTCTAATGCTGCTTTAACAACACCGGGACCGCTGACACCGACACTGACCACTGCATCTGCTTCACCAATGCCGAGATAGGCACCGGCCATAAAAGGTACATCTTGAGGAATATTGGCAAACACCACCAGTTTGGCTGCCGCGAGCCCATCTGCGTCCGCGGTGAGTTCGGCTGCCTGCTTGATAACTTCACCCATGCGGATAATGGCATCCATATTCAATCCAGCGCGGGTACTGGCGACATTGACTGACGAACACACACGCTGACTTTCAGTTAACGCCTGTGGAATGGCATCAATCAGGGCCCTGTCACCGCGACTGATGCCTTTTTCAACCAGCGCACTGAAGCCACCGATAAAGTCGATGCCCAGTTCATTGGCTGCTTTGTCCAGTATCAGGGCAATTTCCACCATTTGCTCGGCACTAAAGGGTGCGGCCACCACGCCAATCGGGCTCACCGAAATGCGCTTGTTGGCGACTTGAATACCATAGCGGCGTTCGATGCGGTTGCAGGTGGCAACCAGTTGCCCAGCGGTGCGAGTGATTTTGTCGTAGACTTTGCGTTTAAAGGTGTTGATGTCATCACTGACGCAATCCGTCAGGTTGATGCCGACCGTGACGGTGCGCAGATCGAGGTTTTCCTCGCGAACCATTTGCAGGGTGGAAATAATGTCTTTTTCATTAAGCATGGATGGTTTCCGTTTGGCTGTAACGATGTCATCAGGTCAGGATATTGCTGACGGACTCAAATATTTTCCGATGTTGCACACTGATTTCCAGATCAAGGCGACTGGCGATTTCGGCAAGTGCCTCTCGCAGTTGGTCCATGTTGGTGGCACGGGGCACATCGATCTCAAACACCATGACGTTTTCCATCGGATTTTTACCGCCTTTGAAAATTGCCTGTAGATTGCTGATATTGACGCCATGCTTATATAACTGATTGGCAACATTGGCCACCAGTCCCTGTCGATCCGGGCCGATGGCGGAGATGATGTAGGGCTGTGTTTCCGGTGTGTGGTCGTGCCAGTCAGAAGTCTGGTTATCCCATGGATAGACGCTGATATTCAGCGCCATGGATGCCCCAGCTTCGCATAACGCTTGTTGCAGTTTTTCGGGCGATTCCTCGTGCGGTACATCGACTAACAGTATGGCCGCAAATACCGTGTGCAGAAGAGTCTGGCTCACGTTTTCAATATTGCCTTGGCGCTGATTGATAATCGTTGCCACAGTCGCCAAAATACCGGGCTGATCATTGCCCAGCACCGAAATCAGTACTTTGTTCATGTGTGTCCTTAAAAGGCCATAATCGGATTAAAGCCAACGCTTGCGCAGAGTGTCGCGATTTAACATTAGCCACTGAATGGCAATAATCGGGATGGCTGACAAAATTTTACCTTCAGTCAATAACTGGCAAACTTCTGCAAAAGACAGGGCTGTGACTGCAATATCTTCATGTTCTTCATCGAGTCCATGCACGCCGCCCACACGTGAGGTGTCCACCCGGCCACAGAAAAGGCTCAGCAGTTCTGATGTGCCTCCCGGTGAAGTGAAGAAATCCATTACTTTAACTAGCTCGAGAATTTCGCAACCGGCTTCTTCCATCGACTCACGCATGGCGACCTCGGCAGCTGTTTCACCCG
>SKGV01000155.1 GCA_007117275.1 Methylophaga sp. | reverse complement strand
TTATCTGTTGCCATAAACCTCGGCCAAAATACTATCTGCTCCGGCGGCCAACAATTGTTCTCCCAGCTGCACACCTAGTGCTTCTGCTTCTGTTGCTTTACCGCGGATATCATCCATCAACATCTGGGTACCATCCGGGCGCCCCACCAGACCACGCAACCAAAGCTGATCATTGTCCAGCATGGCATAGCCGCCTATCGGCACCTGACAGCCTCCCTGTAAACGTCGGTTCAATGCGCGCTCTGCTCCCACGGTAATTGAGGTATGTGAACAGTTCAGCGGCGCAATCAGTGCGTTCATTTGCGCATCGTCAATGCGGGTTTCTATGCCTAATGCCCCCTGGCCGATCGCAGGCAAGCTTTGTTCTGGCGTCAGCGCACTGCGAATTCTGTCATGAAACGCCAGCCGCTCCAGGCCGGCCTTCGCCAAAATGATGGCATCAAATTCGCCGGCATCCAGTTTGGCCAGCCGAGTATTCACATTGCCTCTGAGCGGCACTATCTGCAAATCAGGCCGATAATGTCTTAGCTGACATTCACGTCGCAGGCTGGACGTACCTACGATTGCGCCCTGTGGCAGATCGTCTATCGACGCAAAGTGATTGGAGACAAACGCATCGTGTGGGTCATGGCGCTGACATATCACCGGCAAATGCAGTCCTTCTGGAAACTCAACCGGCACGTCTTTCATTGAGTGCACCGCGATATCTGCCTCACCGTTGAGCATGCTGACTTCCAGCTCTTTAACAAACAAGCCTTTGCCGCCCACCTTGGCTAAGGGGGTATCCAAAATGATATCGCCCTGGGTTTTGATCAGCACCAGCTCGATGGTTAACTGCGGCTGCAGTGCCAACAAAGCATCTCGAATAAACTCAGCCTGCCACAAGGCAAGTGGACTTCGACGGGTCGCAATACGAACGGTTTTTTTCATGAAAGATAGGTCTTCAATTTGCTATAAACTGGGAATAAGCGTTTGATTCTAGCATTTTGATTGGGGCTAACCGAACAGTCACGCTATAATTGCCGCAATTCCCTTCCAGCCGCATTACAGGCCCACGACATGAGCGCATCCGATAAAAAACTGTCTTCAGCCCGACTGACACAGCCCACCGACAGCTTTGTTGAAGAATTCACCGCATCGGTAATGTTTGATCAGCGCATGTACCGGCAAGATATCCAGGGGTCGATTGCGCACGCCACCATGCTCAGCAAGGTAGGTGTGCTGTCAGAGGACGAGCGTGAGCAAATCATCAAGGGTCTGCAAGCCATCATGCAAGAAATCGAGCGTGGTGAATTTAACTGGTCCATTGCCCAGGAAGATGTTCACATGAACATCGAAGCGCGGCTGATTCAGTTAATTGGCGAGGTCGGCAAAAAATTACATACGGGTCGCTCGCGCAACGATCAGGTGGCCACCGATGTGCGACTGTATCTGCGTGACATGATAGAGCCCATTCGCAGTGAACTGAGACGACTGCAACGGGCGTTGCTGGATGTTGCCGAGCGCGAGGCAGATACGATTATGCCCGGTTTTACCCATCTGCAGACGGCACAACCTGTCACATTTGGGCACCACATGCTGGCCTGGTTTGAAATGCTACAGCGCGATATCGAGCGACTGGATGATTGCCGCAAGCGCACCAATAGTCTGCCTCTGGGGGCTGCGGCATTGGCGGGCACGACCTTTCCGATTGATCGCCACTACACTGCTGAATTGCTCGGCTTCGAGCGCATTTGTCGCAACTCACTAGATGCGGTCAGTGATCGAGACTTCGCCATCGAATTCAACAGTTTTGCAGCGCTGTTAATGATGCACCTGTCGCGCTTTTCTGAGGAGCTGATCATCTGGTCTTCGGCACAGTTTGACTTTGTTGATCTGGGCGATGCTTTCTGCACCGGCTCCTCGATTATGCCGCAAAAGAAAAACCCCGATGTTCCAGAGCTAGTGCGAGGTAAAACCAGCCGCGTTTATGGCAACCTATTTAATTTGCTGACATTGATGAAAAACCAGCCATTGGCCTACAACAAGGACAATCAGGAAGATAAAGAGCCGTTATTTGACACCATCGACACCTTACTGGGCTCACTGCGCGTCTATGCCGATATGATGGGCGTTATCAAGGTTAAGAAAAACACCATGCGACAAGCAGCGCTCAAGGGCTATGCCACCGCCACCGATCTGGCTGATTATCTGGTGCGCAAGGGCCTGCCTTTTCGTGATGCCCATGAAGTGGTCGGGCTTTCGGTGGCGTATGGCATTCGTCAGAACAAAGATCTATCAGAACTCAGTCTAGAAGAGCTACGACAGTTTTCAGACCAGATTAACGAAGACGTCTTTGCCGTGTTAACACTGGAGGGCTCGGTTGCCGCCCGCAATCATTTGGGTGGCACAGCTCCGGCACAGGTGCGTCAGGCAATCAGCTTTGCCCGCCAACAACTTGACCAGGCCCCGTAGACAAGCCAATCATCTAAGCCATCTGCACCAATGCTAAACGACAAGCACCACACTGGTGCAAGATGGA
>SKGV01000017.1 GCA_007117275.1 Methylophaga sp. | reverse complement strand
GAGTAAAAGGCTTGCTTAAACATCCTGCGTTTAGCATTAAAAACCCTAACAATGTTCGTGCACTGATAGGCCAGTTTTGTCGACATAATCCAGTGCATTTTCATGCAAAAGATGGCAGTGGTTATCGTTTTTTGGCAGAGCAGATTTTAGTGCTCGACAAACTCAACCCGCAGGTCGCCGCCAGGCAGTTGGGTGCATTTAACTCATGGCGTCGCTATGATGCAGCACGTCAGGCGCTGATGAAAAAATCGCTCAGCGACATTGCTGCTGTGCACGATCTGTCTGCGGATGTTTATGAAATCGTCAACAAATACCTTGCTGATGGCGATGTTTGAACTGCATCCAAAACTGGCACAGGATACGTTTTATATTGCCGATTTGCCGCTATGCCGGCTATTGCTGATGAATGATCGTCGCTATCCCTGGCTGATTTTGGTGCCAAGGCAAGCGAGTTTGACGGAAGTTTACCAACTCGATCAAGTTCAGCAGCATCAACTTTGGGATGAGTCTGCGCTAGTCGGCAAACGACTGATGCAGTTCACGCATGCAGACAAGCTCAATATCGCAGCATTGGGTAATCAGGTGCCTCAGTTGCATGTGCACCATGTTGCACGATTTCACAACGACAGCAGTTGGCCCGCGCCGATATGGGGGTTAGGGACGCCGCAGCCCTATCAGCCTGAACAATCACAAAACGTGATTGCTTCCCTGCAACAGATATTTGCCGATGTTTCGACACACCTTGACTAAGCGATAATTTCGATTGCTGATGGCTCAAAGGTTAGTGTGCTGGCCCAGTAATTCCGAAGAAGGTTTGCCGATGTGGTAGCCTTGGGCGTAGTCCACCTCAAGTTTTTGCATAAACTGCAAAATGGCTTCACTCTCAACGAATTCGGCAATGGTTTTTTTGCCCATGCCATGGGCAACCGTGACAAGTGCCTGCACGAATAGCTGATCATTTTTGTTTTCAAGGATGTGGCTAACAAACGAACCATCTATCTTGATGTAATCAACAGGTAATTCCCTCAGGTAATGGAAAGAGGAAAAACCAGTGCCGAAATCATCCAGGGCAAATCGACAGCCTTGGCGGTGAATTTCTTGCATCAGCTCGCAGGCCAGCGGGATATTTCCGACAGCAGCAGTTTCGGTCAGTTCAAAGATGAGCTGTTCCGGTCTGGCGGCGGTATTCTCTGCCAATAGTTTGCGTAAAACATTGGGGAGTTCGGGATCAACCAACGCATGGGCTGAGAGGTTCAGTGCCAGCGAAATATTCAAGCCCTGTTGACACCACTCTGCCAGTTTGTTGATACCCAGATGAAGAACATGATGATCTATGCGGTCTATCAATCCCGTCTGCTCTGCAATCGGAATAAAGGCATCGGGTCGATGCACTTGGCCGTTCTCATCTTCCATGCGAAGCAATGCCTCGTAGTGATTCACCTCTCCGTCGGCTATTGACATGATTGGTTGAAATACCAGCTTAAAACCATCCTGAGCCAATGCCGTTTCGATACGTTGTTTCCATTTCAAGCGCAGCTGCAGGTCGCTTCTTGCCATATCCTCTGGACTGTATAGATGCCAGGTATTTTTACCCTTGGCTTTAGCCGTGTACATCGCCAGATCCGCGTTACTGACTAGCTCATCCACCGGCAAGTCATCCATCGGAAACTTGATGATACCGATACTACAAGAAATACTGTGTCGAATCCCTTGGTGAGTGAAGTCGAGATGGGCCAATCGGTGACTGATTATTTCACACAGCGCAACCGCCTCATCGATAGTGGTTTCTGGTAACAGCAAGGCAAACTCGTCACCGCCAAGTCGAGCAACAATATCTTTGTCGCGCTTGAGATCGCGCAGCGTTGTCGCCACTAGCTGCAGTAGTTGATCGCCGACTTTGTGATCGAAGCTGTCATTGATGTCCTTGAAGTGATCCAGATCCAGCAACAGCAGTGCTCCCTCTTGGTGAGCTATCTGGGCGTGATACAGCAGGTGTTCAAATTCATTGTTGAATTTGCGGCGATTGTAGAGTTCGGTAAGCGTGTCATGATCGACCAGCCATTGCAATTGCTGCTCATTGTGCTTCTTGTCGGTGATATCAAGACCAACCGAGAGTATGACGGCATCATCGTCCGCTGAATTAAGGCCAGAATACAGCCATGAAATAATATGCGGAATACCTTTTTTGTCGATGAACGCTGACTCAATGCGAGCCACTCGGCGATGGCCTTGCATGATCTCAAACAGTGTTCGCTCAACATCGGGCCAGCTCTCCACACTAAAAAATTGTTCAATTGGCTGATTGATAGCCTGTTTTTGGCTGAGTCCACTGACTTGCTCGGCAAAATGGTTGAACGAGCTGATACGGCAGTGCTGGTCCAGCGTTATGATCATTAGCTCTGAGGTTTCGATGAGGCTTTTGACGAAATCACGTTCGCGTTGCAGTTCGGTAGCGTGTTGATTGAGTTTTTCGGTTTGTTGCTGAACGGATTGCTCTAGTGCTTCCAGTCTCGAACTCAAGGAGTGAGTCG
>SKGV01000013.1 GCA_007117275.1 Methylophaga sp. | reverse complement strand
GGCCCGGTTTTAGGAATGCCAGTGCAATTTGCTGGAGCCCTTGGAATACCGAAACTAGTACCCAACACCCAATGACTGCCGAACCTTCGGTGATCATGGATTCTCATTTTTATGACTATCAGCCACTCAGCGATATTGAGCGAAAAGAGCAGATACATTATTGGATTAATGAGTGCAAAGCAGTTCATGGTGAGATGGCTGTTCTCTGGCATCCACACACTTTGACAAGAGACTACGGATGGTCTATTGGATTTTCCGATCTGTTGACTGAGTTAAAACAGATGAGGCATATATGAGTTTTGCTATACGCAACTGGTTACCAAACGCCCTGAAAAATCCGCTATGGGGAAATCGAAAGCGATGGGGGCTGGAAGTGAATGCAGATGACTCCTGCTGGCAGGAATGGCAAAAAACCTATGCCAGTTTTTATGCTGAAAATCAGCGAGCTGGGATAGGAACAAAAATAAACGATGCCGGCTATCGAGTGATGTCTGCGATCGACCTCACTGATAAAAATGTTCTCGAAATTGGTGCTGGCGATATTCGCCACCTTCAGTATTTAAAAGGTAAGCCTAGCGAGTATGTATTGGCTGATATTTCACCGGAAATGATGTCTTTCGCCCAACAAAAATTAACTGAGCAAACCATAGCCCACCGCAGCATCCTGCTACAAAGAAATCAGCCCTTGCCACTCGCAGATGAATCCATTGATGTCATCGTTAGTTTCTACTCGCTCGAGCACCTATATCCCTTGCGCCCTTACTTGCAGGACACGCATCGTGTGTTAAAGCCCGGCGGTATTCTCATTGGTGCCATCCCTGCCGAGGGTGGCTTGGCATGGGGGGGGGGGCGAATGCTCACCTCTCGCCGTTGGTTCAAGAAGAATACGCGAATCGATCCAGACAAAATCATTTGTTGGGAACATCCCAATTTTGCCGACCATATCATCAGCGAACTCGATGCGATTTTTCAGCGAAAATCGGTGGTCCACTGGCCGCTGCCGTGGATGCCCATGCTGGATATCAATCTCATTATTCGTTACCAGTATCAAAAGAAGGTTTAGCGGGTGCCTGATAACCCCTATCTTTATCAGATACGCGTCAATCTACCGCGTATCTTGGCAATGTTTGATGCTGATCGTAGCAGCGCCAGTCATGGCATGGGCGACCGTTACCACTGGGCATGGGGGCTGATTGATTTTGGTAACGGCACTTTTCAAGGGGCTGTCCATGGGTTGGCTCGATTGTGGGCGGCGGGTTTGTGGCCCTATCCAACCCCAAAAGAAATATTTATTTCGCGTATTGATGCGTTGTTTGAAGCGGCTAAAAAGCTGACACGCAACGACGGCTCACTTGAGGAAGCCTTTCCGCGTGAAGGTTCATACTGTGTTACCGCGTTAGTCGCTTTTGATTTATTGTGCGCGCTGGAACTCTTGGTAGAAGACCTAACTGAAGATCATAAGCAGCGTTGGCGCTCGATTATCGCCCCAATGATTACGTACTTGATTCGATCAGACGAAACCCACGCTCTGATTTCTAATCATCTCGCTACGGCGGTCGCTGCTTTGCTTCGTTGGCACAAGTTGACTGGCGACAAGACAGCCGAAGAAAAAGCGAAAATCCAGCTCGATAAGATTTTGCAGCATCAATCTGAAGAGGGTTGGTTCAAGGAGTATGAAGGCGCTGACCCTGGCTACCAAAGCCTTTGCACTTATTATTTGGCCGATGTTCACCGCCTGCGGCCCGACCTGAACCTACTTGAGCCTCTACGAAGGTCAATTCAGTTCCTCTGGCACTTTGCTCATCCCGATGGATCCTTTGGCGGGCTCTACGGAAGTCGCTGTACTCGTTTTTATTATCCTGCTGGGGTGGTGGCTCTCGCGAATGAGATTCCCGAAGCAGCAGCCTTAGCGAAATTCCTGGAAAGATCAATTGAGCAACACAAGGTGGTGATCCTCTCCGCGATGGACGAACCCAACCTCATCCCAATGTTCAATGCCTACGCCTGGGCTGCGGCCATGTTTGAAGAAGGGCATGTAGCTCAAAAGGCTGCTGAACCACCAGTACTAACATTGCCATGTCTAGTTCAACAACCTATTCGCAAGCACTATCCGCAGGCAGGTTTTTGGCTCGATCGTGGCCCAAGCCATTACTCCATCATCAGCACTCATAAAGGCGGTGTGGTCTATCATTACCAACAAGGACAGCCACCGCTCATCAATTCAGGTGTGGTCGTATGCAATACCAAAGCTTGCCTAGGCAGCACCCAAGGCTTTGACACCCTGAACAAAGTCCACCAAAGCGGAAACCAACTCGAAATCACCAGCCAAATCACTGCCATGCCCAAGCAGTTGCCCGGCCCACTGCAGTTTATGGTTTTACGCATGCTCAGTCTAACGTTTTTTCGGTCTGCCGCAGTGCGTGAGTGGATTAAACGGCGCTTAGTGAAGATGCTCATCACAAGGCGACAGACTTGGCCCATTAAAAACATACGACGCATTCAACTTGGCGCGTCATTAAACATCGAGGACG
>SKGV01000113.1 GCA_007117275.1 Methylophaga sp. | reverse complement strand
TGTCTGGCAAACCGTCCGCTACTTCCGCTATCCAATACAGCTGCTAATACATCGAGCGCATAAGGCTCCCATTCGATTTCAGCAGTTTTGATGACCGGTACTTTCCAGCCCATCATCAACGAGGGCAGCTCAGCAGGCGCACGCACTTCGACGTAACGCTTACCGTTTTGTGGCACCTCAGTTTGCGGTTTGACGACTGCTACCTCACGAGCTGCGACTGGACCGAAGTATTTCAAGGCCAATTGATAAACCTCATCGGGTTCCACATCCCCCACAACCACAATAGTGGCATTGTTGGGGGCATACCATTTGTCGTACCAGCGTTGCAGGTCTTCGATGGTGTAATGTTCGATATCGACCATCCAACCAATAACCGGGTGATGATAGGGGCTGTTCATGAAAGCGGTTGCGCTGAAGGCTTCGTACAAAAGACCGCGAGGATTGTCATCGGTGCGCATGCGCCGCTCCTCAGCGACAACCTCTTTTTCCTTGAGTAGTTCTTGCTCATCCAGCAGCAGATTTTGCATTCGATCTGCTTCATGGCGGAAGCTTACCGCCAGGCGGTCACGTTCGAGTGTCTGAAAATAGGCGGTGTAATCACGGCTGGTAAATGCATTTTCTCTGCCGCCATTGGCGGCGATAATTCTGGAAAACTCGTTGGGTTGCAAATTATCAGTGCCCTTGAACATCATGTGTTCAAGCATGTGTGAAATTCCGGTAATCCCATTGTGCTCATAGCTGGAGCCGACTTTGTACCACACTTGTGACACCACCACCGGTGATCGGCTATCCGGTTTGACTATCAGCTTAAGCCCGTTATCAAGCTGGTATTCTACTGCCTCTGACATCACCAGCATTGGCATGGCCAACCAAGTAAAAAGAAACCAAATTTTTAGGTTACGCATCTGCATCTCGCATGTTTTGAGTGGTAAGATCTGAACGAAATTTAACGACAGTAGAGAAAATGTTTAGTTTCCTGAGAAAAAAAACCGGCACCGATGAAAACGTTTCGAAATCTGAAGCCTCAGACGCTCACCCTGAGAACGGACATCATCCGCAAAATCAGTCTGACGCACAAGGTGATGACACACACAATACCACCGGCTTACTTACAAGGCTCAGTCTGGGACTGAGTAAAACCAGTCAAAAACTGACCGATGGTTTTGCCAATCTGCTGCTTGGAAAAAAATCCATTGATGCTGATTTGCTTGAAGCGCTGGAAACACAGCTGATTACCGCAGATCTTGGCATCGAAGCGACCGAGACTATCATTAACGGCCTGACACAGCGCGTTGCCAGAAAACAACTTACCGATGCAGAGGCTTTGTTTACTGCACTTCGAGATGACATGGTTGATTTGCTCAAACCGGTTGAAATACCCCTGCAACTCACTGAGCGTTCCAAACCCTATGTCATTCTGATGATTGGCATTAACGGCGTCGGTAAAACCACTACCATCGGCAAACTTGCCAAACAGTTTCAACGCCAGGGCAAATCGGTCATTTTGGCTGCAGGTGACACCTTTCGAGCGGCCGCTGTCGAACAACTTCAAGTATGGGGCGAGCGCAATGAAATTCCTGTGATCGCTCAGCAACATGCAGCCGATTCAGCCTCGGTAATTTTTGATGCACTGCAATCAGCAACGGCGCGTAACACCGATATTTTGATTGCAGATACGGCAGGCCGACTGCACACACAGTCAAACCTAATGGAGGAGCTCAAGAAGGTCAAGCGCGTCATGAGCAAACTTGATGCGGATGCACCGCATGAAATTATGCTGGTGATCGATGCCGGCACTGGTCAAAATGCCTTGCAACAAGTCCAGCAATTTCACCAGGCAGTTGGGGTCACTGGCATCAGTTTGACCAAACTGGATGGCACAGCCAAAGGCGGCATCATTTTTGCGATTGCCAAAAAAACAGGCTTGCCTATTCGCTTCATTGGTGTCGGTGAGATGATCGATGATCTTAGGCCATTTAATGCCAGTGATTTTGTGGATGCACTGTTGGGGCGAGAAGACTCAAGATGATAAATTTTAATCAGGTCTACAAACGTTATCCCAATCAGCACGAAGCGCTCTCCGGTCTGAGCTTTCAGCTCGAGCGAGGTGACATGGCTTTTCTGACAGGGCATTCCGGCGCGGGTAAAAGCACACTACTCAAACTGATCGCGCTGATTGAGCGAAGCACCCACGGTCAAGTCATCATCAATAACCAAAATCTTGGCCGAATGCCCAAATGGAAAATCCCCTATTACCGTCGAATGATCGGCCTAGTGTTTCAGGATCACAACCTACTGCATGATCGCACGGTGTTTGACAATGTGGCTCTGCCGTTGATTATTGCTGGAGAAAATCATCGGGAAATCGGCCGCCGGGTTCGGGCTGCCCTCGACAAAGTCGGGCTGCTTGGCAAGGAGCGTAACTTACCCATCGCGCTATCAGGTGGTGAGCAACAGCGTGTTGGCATCGCTCGAGCTGTGGTGAACCGCCCACCAATTTTGCTCGCAGACGAACCGACCGGAAATCTGGATCCAGAGCTGTCACAGGAAATCATGCAATTGTTTGAACAATTTAATCAGGTCGGTGTGACAGTATTTATTGCCAGCCACGATCATGAGCTGATCAGCCGGATGCCTTATCGTCGCATCGTGCTGCAAAACGGCAAACTGGCAGACTAAGCCCATGAATATCGTCGAACGTTTCAAAAATTATCTGCTTCGCCATGTGCAAGTCATGTTGTCGAGCTTAGGCGAACTATGGCGGCATCCCCTGGCCAGCACTATGACTATCGTTGTCATCGGCATTGCGCTGGCACTACCTGCAGGTTTACTGGTGATGCTCACCAATATCACGCAAATCAGCGGCCAATGGCAGGACAGCCACCAAATTTCACTATTTCTCAATGAAGAGGTTGGCGACACTCGCGGCCAGCAGCTCGCTGAACAATTGCTTTCTTGGCCCGATATCAGCGCCGTAGAGTTCCAATCATCCAACGATTCACTGAGAGAATTTCGTGAACTGTCAGGCCTTGGTTCACTGCTGGATAATTTGCCTAAAAATCCGCTGCCAGCCGTGATCATTGTCCGTGCAGCCGACGATTTCAGCGAAACAGAAAACATTGAAGACCTACTTGAACGGCTTGCCAGAATGCAAGACATAGCGCTTGCCCAGTTAGACATGCAGTGGTTGCAGCGATTGCGCAGCCTGAACCAGACCGCTCAGCGGGCAGTACAAATTCTGGCGGCACTGTTGTCGGTGAGTGTGTTGTTGGTGATAGGCAACACCATTCGGCTTTCGATTCTAAACCGACAAGCTGAAATTCGTGTCGTCAAACTGGTAGGCGGCACCAACGCGTTTGTTCGCAGGCCTTTCCTCTACACTGGTTTCTGGTATGGCTTGCTTGGCGGTATCATTGCATGGCTCACCTTGCAGACCAGCCTGGCAGTGATCAATGACCCTATCAAAGCGTTGGCCTCGCAATATGACACTGTATTCAGATTTGACTGGCTAGCCGGAGAATTATTTCTGGCCCTGCCTCTCACTGGAGTTTTGCTCGGGGTGTTGGGCGCTTGGCTGGCAGTTGGCAAACACTTGAATGCTATCGAACCAAACTAGCTGCTCTACACGGGAACTTTATCCTTTGATCAACTATCTGACTGGTTGATATTTAACTTTTAATGCTAGAATTCTATATATAACTCAACGACTAAGTTTGTTTAGGGAGTTCGCACAATGACATCGCATACAGCCCAGTACAACATGGCGCTGGCGCCAATTGGCAATCTTGATGCATATACTAGCCATGTGCACACCATCCCTGTTCTGACCGCTGACGAAGAATACGAGCTTGCAATGCGTTTACAGCAGAACAGTGATTTAGAGGCCGCACAACGACTGGTTTTGTCACACCTGCGTTTCGTGGTCCGCATCGCTAAAGGTTACACCGGCTATGGCTTGCCCGTTGCCGATCTGATTCAGGAAGGCAATATCGGCCTGATGAAAGCCGTCAAACGCTTTGATCCGAGCAAAGGCGTTCGCTTGGTTTCTTTCGCTGTGCATTGGATTCGCGCAGAAATACATGAATACGTGATTCGCAACTGGCGTATTGTGAAGATTGCCACGACCAAAGCCCAACGCAAACTTTTCTTTAACTTGCGTAGTGCCAAACAACGCCTTGGCTGGCTGAATCAAGAAGAAGTCGAAGCAGTTGCTGAAGATCTTGGCGTCACCCCGGGCAATGTTCTGGAAATGGAACGTAGGTTGGCACAACCTGACACGTCTTTTGACCTGCCTGCTGACAGCAGTGATGACGAAGATGCTGTTTTTTCACCTGTTGCTTATCTCGCAGCACCGGAAAGATCAGACCCATCAACTGAACTTGAACAAGACAACTTTGCTGATTACCAGCACAACCGTCTAACGAGTGCGCTGGCCAGCCTTGACGATCGAAGCCGTGATATCATCAGCCAACGCTGGTTGCAGGACGAAAACAAGGCGACACTGCATGAACTCGCCGCTCAGTATCAAGTGTCTGCCGAAAGGATTCGACAAATCGAAAACAATGCAATGAAGAAACTGAAAGTGTTGATGGATTGATAAGTATCAAATGAAACACACAAAAACCCGCTAGAAGGCGGGTTTTTGTGTTTCTGAATAAACCTCAACGTTCGAGTAGTGGCGTTTTATTGGGTTTACCATCCCACTCTTCCGCATCTGAAAGCGGGTCTTTTTTCTCGGAAATGACTGGCCAAACGCGAGACAACTCCGCGTTGATTTCCACAAACTCCATCTGCTCATCTGGCAGATCGTCTTCGGAGAAAATTGCCTGTGCCGGACACTCTGGTTCACAAAGGGTACAATCAATACACTCATCAGGATCAATCACCAGAAAGTTGGGGCCCTCATGAAAACAATCTACTGGGCAGACATCCACACAATCAGTATATTTGCATTTAATACAGTTTTCTGTGACTACAAATGTCATGATGAAATCTCCGATAGCACTAAACTTTTACAGGCCTCGCCTGCCATATCGGTCGATATTCTACATGATCTGCAGCTGTTCTGAACAATGTTATGTTAGAGGTCCTGGCTGCAAACAAGCATTTAAGTAAAGGTTGGAAAACACACCATGCGTAAGTTACTACTCATCGCCCTTTTTGTGATGATGTTTCTGATGAGTGCCGCATTTGCAGCGTTCAATATGGAACAGGTCTCTGTCGAGCTCTATTTCACCGATGTGAATTTGCCGCTCGCTGTGCTGCTGGTTCTGACATTGCTCATAGGCATGCTGGCAGGCGCTCTAGTGATGTGGGCACGCTCCCTGAAAATCCGTTTCGACAATCAACGTCTGAAGCACAAACTATCACTGTCCGAGCAGGAACTAAACAGTTTACGTATTCTGCCGATCAAGGAGCCGCGCTAGCCGCCCTATCATGCTGGAATGGTTATTTTTTCTATTGCCCGTTGCAGCCATGTCAGGCTGGCTGGCCGCTCGTAGTCACTATAAAAAACGTCGACGCCACAGCGATACACCGTTCAATACCGATTACTTCAAAGGTTTGAACTACCTGCTGAACGAACAACCTGATAAAGCCATCGACGTGTTTATCGGACTGTTAGAAGTGAACAGTGAGACTGTGGAAACACACCTGGCGCTGGCTAACCTATTTCGGCGGCGTGGCGAGACAGATCGAGCCATTCGCATTCATCAAAACCTGATTGCTCGCCCGACACTTAGCAGCAGCGAAAGAACTCACGCATTGCTGGAACTTGGCATGGACTATATGCATGCCGGAGTTCTGGACCGCGCTGAGCAGATTTTTCTTGAGTTGCTGCAACACACGCCAGTGCCCCACCAGGCACCCGAACAACTGCTGCGAATCTACCAACAACAGAAAAACTGGTCACGCGCTATTGAAATGGCCGAAAAAATTCCCGCTATTCGGCGCAAACAGGTAGGCACATTGATCGCACAGTTTTATTGTGAGCTGGCAGAAAAAAATGCAGACAAGGATCGTCATCGCAGTCTGGCTATGCTCAAACAAGCGCTGTACCACGACGAGGCCTGTGTCAGAGCGAGCATACTGACAGCGCGTATTTATCTTGTCAGTGGCCAGCCCAGAAAAGCCCTGAAACATCTACTAATGATTGAAAAACAAAACCACGCGTTTATGTCAGAGGCGTTACCGATATTATTAGAGAGTCATCAACAGCTGGAAAGCAGCGATAGTTTCCAAAACTGGTTGAGACAACTGCTTCAGCGCCACCCCCACCTGACCTCAGCTCGACTGATGCTGGCAACACTTATCGAACAAACTCAGGGCCGAAACAAAGCTCAAGAATACCTTTACCAAGAACTGCAACAACACCCATCTGTTGAAGGCTTGTATCAGTTGATGCGATTGGACGAAAATAACGCCCCGGCACTGATTCCACTGATACAGAAAATTACCGGCAACATGATAAGCCGAGGTGATCGCTACACCTGTAAAAACTGCGGCTTTTCGGGTAAAACACTGCATTGGCACTGCCCTGGCTGTGGCAAATGGGCCACTGTTCACCCGACTGAAGTACACCTTTCAGCCCTTGAAAAACTAATGGATAGACGCACATGACAACAGCGAAGATTTATCACAATCCCCGTTGCAGCAAGTCTCGAGAGACATTGGCATTACTCAATCAAAATGTCACAGATATTGAAATCATTCACTATCTAGAGACACCACCGAGTCCTGAGGAGCTTGAGGACGTTCTCGCTCGACTGGCTATCAGCCCGCGTGATATTCTGCGTCGCAAAGAAGCCCCATACAAGTCGCTCAATCTCGATAATCCAACACTTAGCGATCAGCAGCTCATAGCGATCATCAGTCAAAACCCCAAGTTACTCGAGCGCCCCATCGTCATCTATGGCGGCAAGGCAGCCATCGGCCGCCCCCCTGAAAACATTCTGGAAATACTGTGAAAAAAATTCTTGTCTTGTATTACAGTCACAGCGGTCATGTTCAGGCCATGGCTGAGCAGATCGCTCGTGGCATCGAGCAACAAGGCTGCGAAGCCGTGATTCGTACCGTGCCAAAAGTGTCAAGCGTTTGTGAAGCCACAGAAAGTAGCATTCCTGATCAGGGTCATACTTATGCCAGTCACGCTGATCTTGAACAATGTTCAGGCCTAATCTTGGGCAGTCCAACCCGTTTTGGCAACATGGCGGCGCCGCTGAAGTATTTTCTCGATGGCACCGCCGATATCTGGCTGTCTGGCAGCCTGACTGGCAAACCTGCAGCGGTATTTACCTCAACAGGCAGTTTGCATGGTGGTCATGAGACTACACTCATGTCGATGATGTTGCCGCTGTTGCATCACGGCATGATCATCACCGGCTTACCTTATGGCCATATCGAACTCAGTCAGACCACTTCAGGTGGCACCCCCTATGGTGCCAGTCACTTGGCAGGCACGGACAATAAACGCACTCTCGATGAAACTGAGTCCAAATTGTGTCGGGCACTTGGCAGCCGTGTGGCAGACATCGCAAAGAAGCTAAGTCTATGAGCACTCATCATTGGCGTGGCTTGGCGCTGCTAGGATACTTCGGATTGATGCTGACCTTAATCGGCTGGATCCTACTGCCTGAACACAGCGACAATTATCCGGTTTCTGCCTTGTTACTGTTCGGCGTGATGCCGTTATTATTTCCACTACGCGGCCTGCTGCACGGAAAACCATACACACATGCCTGGGCCTCATATTTGGTGTTACTGTACTTTGCTCACGGCATCGCTGAGTGGTATGCCAGCTCAGGCAATATTTGGTTTCCCATACTGGAAGTGTTTTTTAGCAGCGTGTTTTTTGTATCGGCGATGCTCTTCATCAAAACTAACGCTAAATCTTCACGCAGTTGACTGGATAGCTTATATAATGATTGGGCGAAAATCATCCACAATGAGCGCCATCCCAACGACTCAATCAGTCATGGCGGGCATTCAGTCTGCTGGATATTCACCTCTGTTTTAGACATACCCACAGTAATAATCGACCGCTTCTAACCGTTTTTTCTTGAGCCGCCATTTTGTCTTCAACCACACTTCAGCCACTCAATGCCGATGCAATATCATCTGCGATGTCAGCCAATGTTAGACCGACGCTTGGTCATGTCGAAATATTGACCTCTGTCAGCTCTACCAATGACCATGCGTGGCAACTGCTGTCAGCTGGCCACAACAAGCCTTTTGTGTGCCTGGCAGAACATCAAACATCCGGTCGTGGCCGTCGGGGCAAGCAATGGCAATCACCCGCGCTAGGTAACTTGTATCTATCACTTTTTTGGCCCTTTGCCGCAAGTTGCCCGCCTAAAGGTCTAAGTATTGCCATTGGCGTGACGCTTGCCGAAACCTTGAATTCATTTGGAATCAGAGGCTTGCAACTAAAATGGCCGAATGATTTATTGTGCAAGGGTCATAAACTTGCCGGGATTCTTATAGAATCCCGTCATAACGGCGGCTACAATACGGTGATTGGGATTGGACTGAACTTCAGGCTTTCACCGGATCTGCAGCAGATAGTTGACCAACCTGTCACCAGTCTAGAACAACAATGCCATCAACTCCCCTGTCGCAATCACTTGGCAGGACAGTTGATCGAACATCTAATGCAAGCGATTGACAAATTTCAACATAACGGTCTGAATGATTTTCTGCCCAGCTGGCATGCAATGGATTTACTATTCGGCCAAACCATTGAAATCAGCAATGACGCTGAAACATTTAGCGCGATTGCCCAAGGCATTAATGCCAACGGGGAACTGCAGTATTTATACAAAGGTCAGACAATGTCACTCTCTAGTAGCCACCACTCAATTCGCCTCAGCCTATGACTGTACTTCTAATCGATATTGGCAATAGCTGTGTCAAGTGGGCCTGCCTTGAAGCCTCAACACTGACCTCGAGCGATCGATTTGTTCGCAGCAAAACCGGTATTAAAGCGTCACTGAACAAGGCCTTTAAACACCTTGATAGCATAGAGTCGGTGCTGGTCAGCAATGTAGCTGGCGAGAAAATTGCCAAACAACTGACTGAATGGACTGAACAACAATGGCAAATCACACCCAAGTTTATACGCAGTGAACACAAACGTTTTGGCATCACGAATGGATATTGCACACCAGAGCAGCTCGGTGTCGACCGTTGGCTGAATCTGCTAGCAATGTCACAAGGTCGGCCTCAGGCACGATGTATTATCGACTGTGGTACCGCAATTACCATTGATATCATCAACGCCTCTGGTGAACACCAAGGCGGTCTGATTCTTCCCGGATTAAAACTAATGCGTGAAGCACTAGCCGCCGGCACCGATGGCTTGACCGAAGCTGAACAAGATACAAACTATAGCCTGCTGGCGACCAATACTTTCAGTGCCATTCAAGCTGGCACCCTCTACAGCATCAGCGCCTCACTGCAACAAATCATCGCCGACATGCGACAAAACTTCAAAGACATCAGCTTCACCGTCACGGGTGGCGATGGAGAAACCATAATGTCGGTACTCAGTGACAAGTCTATACGTTACGACTCCGATCTGGTTCTCAAAGGTTTGTCGCTCTTCGCTAAACAGGATTTCAACCCAAATAAAACCAAATCGCGAAGACGGCGACGCCCCACCAATCAAACCGCCAAAGAATCAGCGCCAGCACCCGCGGGTACGTTGCCAGATGCTACAAACTAGCGTAAGATTT
>SKGV01000117.1 GCA_007117275.1 Methylophaga sp. | reverse complement strand
GCCTTTATCGACTTTAAAGGACAACTAGAGCGGCAGACCGCACAATTTGTAGAAGCGACGCTGACACATGAAGTACAACCCCGAACTGGCTATACACCCTATGTCTTCTGGGGTCGCTGGCCACTAGGTATTTTGACTGTGCTCGGTCTTGGCCTGTGGTGGCATTTCAAACGTAGGGTTGGCTAAGCAATGCAGCTTTTCACCATTCAACGGATTCTCGGCATCTTGCTGACCTTGTTTAGCGTCACCATGCTGCCGCCGTTGTTGGTGGCCTGGATTTATCAGGATGGTGCGGGCGATGCTTTTGCCACGGCATTTGTTTTGTTGCTGTTGATTGGTCTGAGTTTATGGCTGCCTGCCCGTAAGCACCGGCGCGAATTGAAAATTCGTGATGGCTTTATTGTGGTAGTGATGTTCTGGATGGCATTGGGACTGGCAGGGTCATTGCCTTTTTATCTGTCAGAAGACCCCATGATGAGTTTTACCGATGCCGTGTTTGAGTCGATGTCTGGACTGACCACCACGGGATCCACAGTATTGACCGGACTGGATAACTTGCCGCATGCCATCTTGTTTTATCGTCAGTTTTTACAGTGGTTGGGCGGCATGGGTATCGTGGTACTGGCGGTCGCGATCTTGCCGTTGCTGGGTGTCGGTGGCATGCAGTTATATCGGGCTGAAACACCCGGGCCCATGAAAGATTCCAAGCTCACGCCGAGGATCACAGAAACGGCTAAGGCACTCTGGTATATCTATGTGACCTTGACCATTGTCTGTGCCGGCGCGTATTACTGGGCGGGTATGTCAGCGTTTGATGCGATTGGTCATAGTTTTTCAACAGTGGCGATTGGTGGCTTTTCTACCCATGATGCCAGCATTGCCTACTTCGATAGTGCGCTTGTCGAGATGATTGCGGTGACATTCATGCTGATTGCGGCGATGAATTTCTCATTGCACTTTATTGCTTGGCGCGGCCGAACACTCAGACATTATTTTGTCGATTCAGAGGTGAGGGTGTTTATTGGCATTATGCTGCTGGTATCCATCATTACCGTTAGCTATTTGTTACTGACCTCAACAGTCTCTGATAACCATCTGGCATTCAGGCAGGCGATATTCCAGACGGTGTCTATCGGCACAACTGCCGGGTTCGCAACTGCCGAATTTGCCTTGTGGCCAGGCTTTTTGCCCATACTCTTGCTGATGGTTAGTTATATCGGTGGGTGTGCCTTCTCAACGGCAGGTGGTATGAAGGTGATTCGTATCATGCTGCTGTTCAAGCAGGGCTATCGTGAAGTGCTTCGCTTGATTCATCCCAATGGTGTGTTTGCCATCAAGGTTAATGGTAAGGCCCTGCCATCCAGAGTCGTAGGTGCGGTCTGGGGCTTTTTTGCCCTGTATGTGTTTTCCTTCAGCATCATGCACTTAATATTGATGGCCACCGGACTCGATGTGGTTACCTCTTTTTCTGCGGTGACTGCAACACTCAACAATCTTGGGCCAGGCCTTGGCGATGTGGCTGACAATTTTGGCAGCATCAACAATACCGCCAAATGGGTGTTGTCTTTCGCCATGCTCATGGGTCGACTAGAAATATTTACCCTGTTGGTGGTACTCACTCCCGCATTTTGGCGTCGCTGATGCAATCTAAGTGGGACGCCAAATATCGCTTGGCCGATGTTGTCATGGCAGAGCCTGCCAGGGTGTTGTATGAAAACAAACATTTGCTGCCGGGCTGGGGTGAAGCATTGGACATGGCGTGCGGACTGGGTGCTAATGCAGTTTTACTGGCTCAACAGGGCCTGCAGGTCCACGCTTGGGATAGCTCAGCAGTGGCACTGGAAAAATTAAACCAGTACTCAGCTGATAAACAACTGGCTATCAGCACCGAATTGCGAGACGTGGTGCAGTATCCCCCTTCTGCCAACTATCTGGATGTGATTGTGGTCAGCAACTTTCTTGAACGAACAGTGTGTCCCGCCATCATTAAGGCGCTCAGACCTCAGGGTCTGGTGTTTTATCAAACGTGGACCCGTCACAAGGTCGCCGCAGTTGGGCCTTCAAATCCAGACTATTTGCTTGATGACAACGAACTGTTGCAAATTTTTCAGGGTCTGAAGATACGCGTGTATCGTGAAGAGTCTTTATCAGGGGATAAAGATAATGGCTGGCGCAATCAAGCCATGCTGGTGGCTCAGCGCCTGATATGAGTGACGTATTGGCAAATCGAACAATGATTGGACTTGCCGTTCGGGTTTCTGATCAGTAGAATTATGCGGTTCTAACGCACAAAATACGGTTTGAGCCGATTTTGATTGGCAACATTTTCTAGACGAGTACAGATATGAAAGCGGATATCCATCCAGAATACAGCGAAATCAATGTTACCTGCAGCTGCGGTAACACATTTAAAACCCGCTCTACACGTGGCACTGACCTGACTCTGGATGTATGCTCAGAGTGTCATCCATTTTATACCGGCAAGCAAAAGATGCTTGATACCGCCGGGCGTGTCGATAAATTCCGTCAGAAATACGGAAAATAATTC
>SKGV01000080.1 GCA_007117275.1 Methylophaga sp. | reverse complement strand
TGGTAAAGCTGTATTGCAGCGCCATTTTAATGGCCACCTCAACAGACACCGAACCAGAATCCGCCAGAAAAACATACTGCAGAGACTCATCCGTCATGCTGACCAAACGTTGTGCCAGTGCCACTGCCGGAGCATGCGTCAGGCCACCAAACATAACATGCGACATCTGATCTAATTGAAGTTTGGCAGCGAGATTGAGTCTGGGATGATTGTAGCCGTGAATGGCAGACCACCACGACGACATGCCATCGATGATTTTTCTGCCATCCATCAGCTGCAGATAGACACCCTGGGCAGCGCTGACCGCATGCATTGGAGAAGGATGTTTGACACTGGTGTATGGATGCCAAAGATGTTTGGCATCCAGCCTAAGAAGTTCTTCTTGATTCATAACAGCTCATCATACAGATTTGCTGAAGCTGCGCCATAACGCGGGTAAACGGACGACTTATTTGGTAACGCTAAAGCTCTCACCACAACCACATTCTGATGTGACGTTTGGGTTACGGAATTTAAAACTCTGGTTGAGGCCTTCGCGAACAAAATCAAGTTCCATGCCGTCCAGCAATGGCAGACACTCCGAATCAACGACCACCTTGACATTGTCCTGCTCAATCACAACGTCGCTGTCTGCGACAGTGTCTGCATAATCCAGCGCATAGCTGTAACCAGAGCAACCGCTTTTTACCACGCCAACTCGCAGACCAATACCAGCACCTCGCTTGGCCACCATATCCTGCACACGTTTTACCGCAGATTCTGTCAAACTAATCATTGTGTTCACCTATTCATTATGTGACTAAATCGATTGACTTCCCTGGCGAGTGCGTCAGCCAGGCGTTCAATTTCATCCAGAGTGTTATCAGCCGACACACTGACTCTGACCGCCCCCAACGCTGTTAAATCATCAACACCCATGGCTTTGAGCACATGACTGGGAGTTTGCCGTCCTGTGCCACACGCTGAACCACTGGATACGGAAAAACCTTGTCGATCCAGTGCCATCAGCAAGCTATCCGAGTCGTAGCCCTGTAATGCAAAAAAGACTGTATTGGGCAAACGTTCAGCCTGTTCGGCAAATATTGTGGCACCCGGCAATGCTTTCAAAGACGCCTCGAGTGCATCTCTGAGCTGACGGCAATGCCTGGCGGACTGCTCGAGTGTTTGACGGGCATGTTCAGCCGCAGCCCCAAAACCAACAATGGCGGCAACGTTTTCAGTGCCACTGCGATGATCATCTTGCTGCCCACCACCAAGAATCAGCGCAGGCCAAACCAGAGACCTGTTAACGATCAGTGCACCAACACCCTTTGGCCCACCCATTTTATGTGCTGACAAACTCATCAACTTGACGCCCAGCTGTCTAAAATCAACCGGTATTTTGCCAACGGCCTGAACTGCATCGGTATGCATCGGAATCTGCCATTGATTGCATAATGCCGCGAGCGTCTCAACTGGCTGTAAACTCCCCGTCTCGTTATTGGCCAGCATCACTGAAACCAGTCGGGTTCGGTCGTTCATCATTGCTTGTGCCGCCTCAACCGCTACAACACCTTGATCGTTTACCGGCAGTTTTAATACAGTAAAGCCATGAGTTTGCAGTCGATACGCCGGCTCAAGCACCGCTGGGTGTTCTGTTGGGTTTACCAGTATCTCACCGTCTCTAAATCGCTCACGAAGACCAGAAAATACTTGGTTGTTTGACTCTGTGCCGCCGCTGGTGAAGATAACTTGACGAGGATCAACATTCACCAGGTCGGCGACTTGTTGCCGAGCCGTTTCCATCGCCGATTTACCAAACCTGCCAAAACGATGACTACTCGAAGGGTTGCCCTGTTGCTGTCGCAAATAAGGCATCATTGCCTCCAGCACACTCTCGCTTAAGCCAGTACCTGCGTTGTGATCTAAATAGCTATAGGCCATGTCTAGGGCAACGACAGTCAACCCACATCAAAGCGGATGACTTTTTCTTTAGGGCACTCGTGATTTTTTTCGTAGTTACTGACCACTTCAGCGAGGCTAATGCCTGCCAAGTAAAAGCGAATTTGGTCACTCAAGCTTTGCCACAGTTCATGACTCAAGCACTCTTGATCACCGCGACAGTTTTGACGCCCTTCACACTGAGTGCTGTCAACTTTTTCATCTACTGCGGAAATCACATCCAGCACGGTAATCTCTTCAGCCGAACGACTTAGGCGATAACCGCCACCAGGCCCACGCGAACTGCTGACAAGCCCCTGCTTGCGCAAGCGAGCAAACAACTGCTCAAGATAGGAGAGTGAGATACCTTGCCGCTCGGAAATATCCGCCAGTGTGATTGCCCCAACCCCGTAGTTGAGACTCAAATCCAGCATCGCAGTGACCGCATAACGGCCTTTTGTAGTCAAACGCATGACACTTTCCGAAATAAATCAATCAAGTAAGTTTTTCATGTCCGACTATTTTAGTCAACTTTTGTATCTGACTGACCGTCTAACTCACAATCATCCAGCTCCGGTAAGTCCATGTCAGGAATCTCCCCACCCAGCCGCTCAATGGTGCTGCAGAGCGA
>SKGV01000044.1 GCA_007117275.1 Methylophaga sp. | reverse complement strand
ATCAGAATCATCTCCGCCACGGCCAAGAAGTTAAGTATGCCGATGCAACGCGTAGTCGTGACAGTACACGATCATGGCAACACCTCGGCAGCTTCAATTCCGCTAGCACTCGATACAGCTGTTCGAGACGGCCGGATTCAGCGAGGCGAGACACTGCTTTTTGAAGCCTTTGGTGGCGGTTTCACTTGGGGTTCAGCCCTGATCAAATATTAATATCTGAGGTTAAAAACTCATGACGTTTGCATTTGTTTTCCCCGGCCAAGGTTCGCAATCACTGGGTATGCTGGCCGACTTATCAGAACACTTCCCGCAGGTCAAAAGCACATTTTCTGAAGCATCAGACGTGCTCGGTTATGATCTGTGGAACCTGGTTCAAAACGGCCCAGAAAGCGATTTGAATCAGACGGATCGCACACAACCTGCAATGCTAACTGCCGGTATTGCCGTCTGGCGCTGTTGGCAACACCAAAGCTCACTGAAACCAGCCTTTCTTGCGGGCCATAGTCTGGGTGAATATTCTGCCTTGGTGGCGGCTGAAGCGATGTCCTTTACAGACGCAGTCAAACTGGTGAAGATGCGTGGTCAATTCATGCAAGAAGCCGTCCCTTCAGGAGAGGGTGCTATGGCGGCAATACTTGGACTTGAAGATGCCGAGGTCACCGAAATCTGCCAACAGGCAAGTGATGCTGGCGTCGTCGAAGCGGTTAACTTTAATTCGCCAGGTCAAGTGGTGATTGCAGGCAGTGATGCTGCGGTTAAGAAAGCCATTGAAATCGCCACAGACAAAGGCGCAAAACGTGCCTTGTTGCTGCCTGTTAGCGTTCCCTCGCATTGTGCATTGATGCGTCCTGCCGCAGACAGACTCAAACAAGAGTTAGCAACCGTCACCATCAACACACCAAACATTGCCGTGATTCACAATGCCAGCGTCACCAGCAGCAGCGACAGTGCTGAAATACGTGATCTATTAACGCAACAATTATTCAGTCCGGTTCGCTGGGTAGAAACCATTCAACACCTTGCAGGCAATGGCGTGACCAGCCTGGTTGAATGTGGTCCTGGCAAAGTATTAGCCGGTTTGACCAAACGTATAGATAAGACGGTAGCGGCCTTACCGGTATTTGACCCGGCATCGCTGGAAAAAGCCATACAAGCATTAGGAGAAGCATCATGACATTGCAAGGAAAAATCGCACTAGTGACCGGCGCTACACGCGGCATTGGTAAAGCCATTGCACTGAGCCTCGGCGAGCAGGGCGCGACAGTAATTGGAACAGCCACCTCTGAAAACGGTGCCACGACCATCAGCGAATTTTTACAAGCCGCTGGCATCACCGGCAAGGGTGTAGTCCTGAATGTGACCGACGCCGAAGCGATTGAATCTGTAGTTTCCGAGATTGAGACAGCCTTTGGCGCGCCAGACATTTTAGTCAATAACGCCGGCATCACCCGCGACAACCTGTTGATGCGTATGAAAGATGAAGAGTGGGATGACATCGTAAACACTAACCTGACGCCGATCTATCGCCTGAGCAAACGTTGTCTGCGTTCGATGACTAAAGCTCGCTGGGGACGCATTATCTCCATCACATCCGTCGTCGGTGTCATGGGCAATGCAGGACAAACCAACTACGCCGCAGCCAAGGCAGGGGTGATTGGCTTTAGCAAATCACTGGCAAGAGAAGTGGGTGCTCGCGGTATTACGGTGAATGCAGTTGCCCCGGGATTTATTGATACCGACATGACCAGCGGCCTACCTGAAGCGCACAAAACTGCGCTATTGGAACAGGTGCCTGCCAAACGTTTGGGTGAACCAGAAGAAATCGCCGCGGCAGTGACTTTTTTGGCCAGCCCCGCAGCCGGATACATTACAGGTGAAACACTGAATGTGAACGGCGGCATGTATATGAGTTAACAATTCCGGCCCGAATACGCCGGTGTTTTGTTCAGAGACAAACCGCCAAGAGTGCTTTTGGCTTGTCTCGATGGTGTTGGCACTATAAAATGCCTGCACATTATTTATGTATTTAACCACCAAAGGAAACAGATGTTATGAGTGATATCGAAGCTCGTGTAAGAGAAATTGTCGTCGAACAGTTGGGTGTAAATGCTGATCAAGTCACTGCAGACGCTTCATTTATCGACGATTTGGGTGCTGACTCTCTGGATACCGTTGAGCTTGTCATGGCACTGGAAGAAGCATTTGAATGTGAAATTCCTGATGAAGAAGCTGAGAAAATCACTACTGTAAAAGAAGCTGTTGCCTACATTAATTCTGTTCAGTCTTAATCACGCAGTCAGTGTTTAATAGCCGCCTACTATGTTTGTGCATACTAGGCGGCTATGTCATATCTATGAGACGGTTTTAAAAGGATAACTGATGTCCAAAAGACGTGTAGTTGTGACTGGGCTTGGCGCAGTAACGCCTGTTGGCCTTACAGCGGTGAGCAGTTGGCAAAACATTCTAGCCAGTAAAAGTGGTGTAGCGCCCATCACGGCCTTTGATGTCTCTAACTTTTCAGTGTGCTTTGGTGCCAGCGTCAAAGACTTTGATGT
>SKGV01000099.1 GCA_007117275.1 Methylophaga sp. | reverse complement strand
GTCAAGGGGTTTCAATCCCTGGGCGTTACTCACAAAAAAGCCTCTGTTATCAGAGGCTTTTTTGGTGTTGTGTGCAAGGGTGTCGCTTGCATTAGATCAAAACGGAATGTCGTCGTCGTAGTAGTCATCGCCAGCACTATTTCCATACTCGGGACCTGCTGAAGTCGATGCGGGTTGAGAGGCATTGTTTCTTGAGCTGGAAGGCCGTTGATCAACGTTATCCTGGCTAGCTCCGCCGCTGCCAGCGCCTCGACTATCGAGCATGGTCATTTCATTGCCAACGATTTCAGTGGTGTATTGATCTTGGCCTTGCTGATTTTGCCATTTGCGCGTTTGGATACGACCTTCAATATAGACTTGCGAGCCTTTATGAAGATATTGCTGGGCAATTTCGCCTAGTTTGTTTCTCAAGACTACTCGGTGCCATTCTGTGCGCTCCTGACGCTCACCGGTTTGTTTGTCACGCCAAGTTTCAGATGTGGCGATGCGTAAGTTACAGATCGAGCCACCGTTAGGGAAGGCACGACTCTCCGGTTCGGCGCCCAGTCTCCCTACCAGAATGACTTTATTTACCGACATGATGTGTTCCTCTGCTGGACATACAAATTGGTTATTCTACGTGCTCTTCACACTGAACGCATCCAGTGCGGCGGTATCTATTTCATCAGGGGAGAATTTAACATAGGCAACCCCTTCATCGACAACGACCATGGTTTCGACTACCCCCTGGATAGCGTTGATCTCGTTCATCATCTTGGCAGCATTTGCTTGGGTCAACGCCGTAATATGCAGTATCCGGCTGCTTAAATGGCGAGGTGCTTGCATGGGTTTGACCCGCCACCACCAGAATAATGTGACGATTGCACCAAAAGCGAATATCGCGTGAATATCGAGGTAAGTGTAGATCAATCCACCGGAAATGCCACCGAGAAATGCGCCGAGGAACTGCCCAGTCGAATAAATACCCATGGCTGTCCCCTTGCAATCCAGTGGGCTGGACTTGGACATCATGGAGGGTAGGCTGGCTTCGAGAATGTTGAAGGCTGTAAAAAAAAGCCACAAGCCGATGAGGACGACAATAGCGCTACTGGGTAAAACAGCCCAAGCGAGATGCGCGATGCCGAGCACGACAATGGCACCCAGAAACACCATTTTCATCTTGCGTTGTTTTTCAGCCAGCAGGATGAATGGCACCATGCACACAAAGGCGAACAGCATGATCGGCAAATACAGCAATGCATGTTGACTTGTTTCGATGCCGGCGTAGTGATGCAATGCCATCGGCAAGGCAAAAAATGACAGCGTCAGCAAAAAATGCAATGTGCTGATGCTTAATGTCAGTCGCATGAGTTCTGGATTGCCAAGTACATTACGAAATTGTTTGGGCACTGGCTCGACGTCACGATGTACGACACAACGATGCGGATTCGGCACCCAGAAAAACAATACGACAATACCCAACATGGCCAGTAGCGCGGTTAACCAGAAGATACCCGCCAGACCGAGCCAGTGTTCAAGTGCTGCGCCCGATGCCAGTGCAACGGTAAATGACAGGCCAATGCTGATACCGATGGCTGCCATGGCTTTGGTGCGGTGATCGTCACGGGTCAGGTCTGCGGTGAGCGCAAGAACCGCAGCAGCAATTGCGCCAGTGCCCTGTAACAGTCGTCCAACAATGACGGTTGAAATGGCGTCTGCCGTTGCGGCAATGACACTGCCTATTGCAAATAGGAGCAGACCTAATGCGATGACTTTTTTCCGTCCGATACGATCTGACAACATACCGAATGGGATTTGCAGCATGGCCTGGGTCAGGCCGTACGCGCCAATCGCCAGTCCAACCAGCAGCGGTGTGCTGCCACTGTATTGGTCAGCGGCGATAGAAAATACCGGCAAGATCATAAAAAGGCCCAGCATTCGCAGGGCATAAATTAGGGAGAGTCCTGAGATGCTGCGCTTCTCCAGAGCAGTCATGGTGTCGGACGATGCTTGTCTTTGCTTCATGATAGGTGGACAGAGTATATTGATCCGTTTGATTTTACTATGGCATCACAATGAAAAATATCCATGTTCACGGGATGAAGCACATCAGCATTCGCGGCGCGCGCACCCATAATCTCAAGAACATTGATCTCGACTTGCCCAGAGATTCACTGATTGTCATTACCGGCTTGTCAGGCTCAGGAAAATCATCGCTGGCCTTTGATACGCTCTATGCGGAAGGCCAGCGTCGCTATGTGGAGTCACTGTCTGCCTACGCTCGGCAATTTCTATCGATGATGGAAAAACCCGATGTTGACCACATTGAGGGGCTTTCTCCAGCCATTTCCATAGAACAAAAATCCACCTCGCACAATCCGCGCTCAACAGTTGGCACCATCACCGAGATATACGATTACTTGCGTTTGCTGTTCGCGCGCGCAGGTGAGCCACGCTGTCCCGAGCATGATCTGCCACTGGCGGCTCAAACAGTGAGTCAGATGGTAGATACGGTATTGAGTCAACCAGAAGGCAGCCGAATGATGCTGCTGGCACCGGTAATACAGGATCGCAAAGGTGAACATCGGGATGTGTT
>SKGV01000102.1 GCA_007117275.1 Methylophaga sp. | reverse complement strand
AGCAGGCCGATACTTGCCTCTTTTAGGCCGCCTTCGATTTTGCCGACGGTAGCCGATTTGTGCATGGTTTCTGTATCTTCCATTTCGACAACGTCCATCGCGTCATCGAAGGTCACAATGCCTACCAATACACCGGCTTCACTCACTACCGGGATGGCAATCAGGTCATAACGGCTAATAATTCTGGCAGATTCTGACTGAGGCATATCTGGGGTGAGGGTGATTAGATCGGTGACCATGACGTCTTCGATCCGTTCGTGTGGTGCAGCGGTGATCAAGTCTCTCAGTGATACCACACCCTGCAGGCGATAGTCATTATCGATGACATAAGCCTGATAAATGGTTTCTTTTTCAGGCGCTGTTTGACGAAGCCGGCGTAATGCATGTTCTACGGTGCCACTGGCTGGTATCACTGCATAGTCGGAGGTCATCACCGAGCCAACAGTACCTTCCTCATAACTGGAAAGACGGAGCAAGTCATCACGATCATGTTTGGCCAGTCGGCGCATCAATGCGTCCTGAAGTTTGACATCCAGCAGCGCATATACGTCAGCACGTTCATCTGAGGACATGTCGCGAAACAGTTTGGCCAAGAAGCCGATTTCCATGTGGCTGGCGAGCAATTGCTGATTGTTAGGTCGCAGATAACCAAACACTTCGGCTTGCACTGCTGAGGACATTTTGTCCATCAATGCCAGTGATTCATAAATCTGGAACTTTTCGTCAATGAAGCCGGCAATATCCGCGGCGGGCATCTCCTCAAACAAGTCGATTAGTGCCTGCTCATCTCCACCTTCGATAACTTCACTGATCTGTGCATAGTTTTCCTGACTCATGTATGGGTCTCCGGCAGGGCAGGTTAAAACAGGTTGTCTGTGGCTACGTTGACAGAACTCAGCGGCAAGGCCATGACATTATCACGACCTTGTTTGGCTGCGCCCACGCTGAAGCACGGCATCGTCATATTTTTATGAGATGAGACCACAACGTTTTCCAATGTATGGTCGCTTCTGCGCTTGCCTTGAACATCGACGTACATGCTCGCCTGTGCAAAGACCTGGTGATGTGCCGTGCTGAAGGCGTTAAAACGCGCACACAGAAGTGTGGTGATATTTTTTTGATATGACATGTTGGCTCTCAGGTGCAAACGTAAGTGCCGCAGATGACAACACAGGACAAGATATGTGATCCCGAAGTGGGATTAGGGAGTCAGTGATTGATTAGGGTTAATCAGGGGCAGACTGCACCAAACGCTCAGGCTCGGTGAAGTCGGAAGAAAGCGGCAACGCTATCGGGACTTTAACGAACCTGAACGGCATATTCGTCGTCTTGAACTGTCCAAGAGCGGCGCTCTCCTCTACTGTAAAAATGCAGACAATTTTAGGGAAAACAGCGGTTTGTGGTCAAGCGAAATGCCCTGATTTCATGAGCTTTCAGTTGAATCAGGCTCAGACGCTTGCAGTCACGCATGAAATAGCGTTGCATTCAGACAGCTCTAGAGGGCAGTCTGCGCAATCTGTTTGCCATGGTGGCCACGCTGACAGCGTCTGATAGGGGGGGTAATCATCAGCTTAATTAAGCACTGACGTTGCTGATCGAGTTTTATCAAGTTGCTGTTAATCAGGCTTGAAGTTTGATTTCAGATCTTGCTCGCCATTGAGCATTTCGTCATGTTCTTGCATTTTCCATGGCAAAGTGCCGGGAGAGATGTGCAGGAAGTGCAGGTATTTTTCAAACTGATGAATGATGTCATCGATAATGTCCTGCTCTGAAAAGTCATAAATATCATAATGTTGACCACCGCGACGCAAAAACACCTCAGCGCGGTAATAACGTTGGTCGCCATCCGGGTCGGCAGAGCGTTGCGGGTAAGCAAAGGCAGGCATGTCATAGCTACGCATGCGAATATCGTAGATAAAATCCAGTTCTTGCTCGAGTACTACCTCGATATAGGCTCGCTGATAGCTTTGTGCAACATTGACGTGTACCGGCCAGCGTTTGCTTCGAAGCACATGCTCAACCTGTTGCATGGCCGGCAGCACGCTCTGTTCGATAAAGGCTGTGACTTCTTGGGCACTTGGATAATTAATGACGGATGACAACCGCTGTTTCCAATGGCGTTTGCTTTGCTGTTGGGATGTCTGCATGTGTGCTAAAAGGCTGTCATCGCGGTGACCTTCAATGACCAGGGCACGCCACATTCCAATCGCCGACAACACCATGATGATGGCAAACGGCAGGGCGCTGGTGATACTCATGGCTTGCAGGGCTTTAAGGCCACCGGCAATCAACAAAGCCGATGCCAGCAATCCTTGCAAGCTGGCCCAAAACACCCGCTGCCAGACCGGTGTGTCACTGTTGCCACCTGAGGCCAGTGAGTCAATTACCAATGAACCTGAGTCAGAAGAAGTGACAAAGAACGTCATAATCAAAATCACGGTGACAAAGGACATGATTGCCGTCAGTGGCAGTTGCTCATAGAGCTTGAACAGTGCGATGGCCGTATCAGCCTGCACCTCGCTGATCAGCGCGCTATAGCCCTGATGCATGATCATATAGAGTGCGGTATCGCCAAAGATCGAAAACCACATAAAGGTGAAGATAGTGGGTACAAACAAGACACCAAAGACAAATTGACGAATGGTTCGACCACGACTGATTTTGGCAATAAACAAGCCGACAAAGGGCGCCCAGGCGATAGTCCAGCCAAAAATAAATAAGGTCCAGTTTCCAATCCAGTCGCTACGGGTGTAAGCCTGCAGGTTGAAGGTACGCTCAACGATATTATTCAAATAGCTGCCGGTATTTTGCACAAATGCTTCAAGAATATTGATGCTTGGACCAAAACTGAACACAAATAGCATCAGGAAGATCGCCAGCAGCATATTGACGATAGACAGCCGTTTAATCCCCTTATCCAGACCGGCGGCGACAGAAATGATGGCCAGTCCGGTGATCACTACAATGGTGATGATTTGCACGGCAGTACTGACCGGAATGTCTGCCCACAGATAATGCATGCCGGCATTTATTTGCGTGACCGACAAGCCCAACGTGGTGGCAATGCCAAACAATGTTCCGAGGATGGCGATAACGTCCACAGTATGACCTATCGGCCCATAGATTCGGTCACCAATGATTGGGTACAAAGCCGAGCGCATCGACAGTGGCAGACCATGACGAAAGGCAAAATAGCCTAATACCAGTCCAGTCAGACCATAGATGCCCCAGATATGAAAACCCCAGTGGAAAAAGGCAATTTGCATGGCCTCTTTGGCCGCATCAACCGTTTCTGCTGTGCCTTGGGGCGGGGCGGCATAGTGCAATACCGGTTCAGCGACACCAAAGAACAATAAGGCAATGCCATATCCGGCTGAAAACAGCATGGCAAACCAAGCGGGAAAGCTATACTGCGGCTCGGCATGATCAGGGCCCAGCTTGATTTTGCCCCAGGGTGACACGGCCACCACCACGATAAATACCAGGAAAAATGCCACAGCCAGCATGTAAAACCAGCCAAAATTGGTGGTCAAAAAACCCAGTATGCTGGCAAAGACATCGCCCGCCATACCGGGGTTGCTGATGGTTCCAGCCACCACTAGCAATGTGACGATAACGGCTGGCAAAAATACAGGTAACAGCAGGGTGCTTCGCCAGAAGCGGCGGCTTGCTTGCATTGGCTGGCTCCGGGAGCATAGATAAAATCACAGACCCATTGTGTTCAGCTGAGCTAAGTCATGTCAAACCGGTGCTTTGCATGCCTGGGTATTAAGACAACCCCTCACAAGCACAATAATGAACGGCCTGGACAGTAAGATGGGCACTCGCGGCGCTGTTGGTCGTGTTCCAGCCCGGCTATTGATCGGGCAAGTGTGCAACGGAGTTAGCGACTGATCAAGCCACCCCCCATGGCCTTGTACAGCGTGAGTTGATTGCGTGTTCTGGCAAGTTTGACGCTTATCTCCGCCTGCTGTGCATCCAGTACTGTTCGTTGTGCATCCAGTACCTCAAGATAACTGTCCAGCCCTTGCTGATAGCGTAACTCGGCTAGTTCCAGACTTCTTTTAGATGCTAAGGTCAAATCTTTTAGCGCATGCAGTTGATCATCAAGCGTTTGTTGCGCTTGCAGCTCGTCATACACTTCCTTAAAGGCCCGCTCCAGAACTTGTTGATAGTGCACAATAAGAATGTCGCGCTCCAGTTCAGCCACATCCAGTTGAGCCTGATTTCGACCCCAGTCGAGGATAGGAACATTCAATTGAGGGGATATTTGCCAGCTTCTGGCAGAGCCATTGAGCATATTTGTCGGACTGGTGCCTAACAAACCAACAGTGCTGGTCAGGCTGATGCGAGGGAAAAACTCAGCGCGCACAGCACCGATATTGGCATTGGCCGCTTTCAGACGGTATTCGGCCTCAATCACATCGGGGCGTTGCAACAGGGTGTGCGAATCCAGATTGGCAGGTAATTCGGCAAAATCCAGCAAAGGTTCGTCTGCTTGCCAGTCAGTGCTGTCGAGGCTGTCTGCGACCAAAAGCTGTAACGCTGTTAAGCGTTGATTGAGTTGCTGCTGAAAGCGGGCAACATCAACTTTGGCACTATGCACCAGGCTTTCGGCCTGTCGCAGCTCCAGTTCCGAAGCCAGTCCATGGTCAAAACGTTGCTGAATCAACTGATAACTCTCGGCACGGGCCTGTCGGGTATCTTCAGCCAGTTGGAGCAGTCTTTTATCGCTGTGCCAGCTGTAGAAGGTATCCGCCACTTCGGCAATCAAACTCAACTGCACGCTGTCTCTGACGGACTGACTGGCAAAAAACGCCTGAAGTGCCTGTTCACTCAGGTTCGCAATACGGCCGAAGATATCAATTTCCCAACTGGCAATACCAACGCCGACCGAGTATTGATCAATGATCTGACTATTATTGACGAAACCCATTGCAGCAGGAGCGCGTTGTCGGCTGATGGCGGCACTACCACTCAGGGCGGGCATACGATCAGATTCACGGATTCTATACTGAGCGCGCACCTGCTCAACGCGCAGCACGGCTGTTCGCAGATCGTGATTATTACCAAGCGCCAGACTAATCAATGTGTTCAGCTGTGGGTTTTGATAAAAATCCTGCCAGGCAATTTCTCTGGCCGGTGTGATTTGCGTGTTGGTAGTGTTCAGTCGATCAGCCAGCGACAGTTCGGGTGTTTCATACACGGGTGCCAATGAGCAGGCAGACAGCACTATCAGACTGCTCATCGTCAGCGTGAGGCGGTTGCAACTCATATCGTTTCACCCGCAGCACTGGAAGTTGTTGATCGCTTGAGTCGTGCCGATAGTCGGAACACCAGCACAAAAAACAGCGGCACGAAGAAAATGGCCAGTAATGATGCACTGAACATGCCACCAAAAACGCCCGTGCCAATGGCATTTTGTGCTGCAGAACCGGCACCGGTCGCAATCATTAGTGGCGTGACTCCCAACATGAAGGTTAAGGCCGTCATGGCAATGGGCCGCAGTCGCATTCGCACGGCTTCTAGAGTGGCATCGACCAGTGACATGCCATCCTCGTAGAGTGTCTTGGCAAATTCAACAATCAGAATCGCGTTCCGAGAAGCCAGCCCGATGGTGGTTAATAACCCCACCTGGAAGAACACATCATTGGACATCCCACGGCTTAAAGCGAATATGACAGCACCAATCACGCCTAGTGGCACTACTAGCATGACTGCAAATGGTACCGACCAGCTCTCGTACAAGGCTGCCAGACAGAGAAAGACGACCAGAATCGAGATGGCATACAACAGCGGTGCTTGTGAACCTGATTGCCGCTCTTGTAAGGATACGCCGGTCCATTCCATAGCAAACCCCGGGGGTAATTGCGCTATCAAGCCTTCCATGATTTGCATGGCTTCGCCGGAGCTTACACCAGGCGCACCTTGCCCTTGTATGTTGACCGAAGACACGCCGTTATAGCGTTCAAGCCTGGGGGAGCCATAAATCCATCGGCCGCTGGTGACCGCCGACAGTGGTACCATTTCATCCTGCTGATTACGCACATACCAATGGGCGACATCTTCAGGCATCATGCGGTATTGCTGTTCCCCCTGAACATACACCCGCTTGATACGTTCTCGGTCTATAAAATCATTGACATAACTGGATGCCCAGACGGTGCCGAAGGTGCGGTTGATTTCACTCAATGACACGCCAAATGCAGCTGCTTTTTCGTGATCAATATCCAGCTTGAACTGGGGTGTGTCGTTCTGACCATTGGGCCGAACACCTTGCAGTCGTGGTTCTTGAGCGGCCATGCCTAACAACATATTGCGAGCATCCATCAATGCTTCATGCCCTTGGCCGCCGAGATCCTGCAAATGCATGTTAAAGCCGGTCGCAGTGCCCAGCGTGATGATAGGTGGCGGCACAAATGGAAAGACCATTGCATCTTTAAATTGACTGAACGCGCCCATGGCTCGTCCCGCCACTGCTTGAACATGTTGCTGAGGCGCTTTGCGTTCACTCCAGTCTTTCATATTGACAAAGGCAATGCCGTTATTCTGACCGCGACCGGCAAAACTGAAACCGATGACTGAAAATACCGAGCTGACATTGTCGGCTTCCTGGTCTAGATAAAAGTCTTCGATGCGGTTCATGACATCCATTGAACGTTCCTTGGAAGCATTTACCGGCAAGGTCATCTGGGTGAAGATAATGCCTTGATCTTCATCGGGCAGGAACGCACTGGGCAAGCGCATAAAGAGGATCGCTAAAATCGCGACAATCAAGACATATAGCAGCATATAACGACCACTTCGTTGCAAAATATGGCGAACACCGCTCTGATAACCACTGCTCATTGTGTCAAAACTGCGATTAAACCAGCCAAAAAATCCCTTACGCTTATGAGGCGCCACATCAGTTTTTTTGAGCATGCTGGCACACAGTGCCGGACTCAGCGTCAACGCCACAAATACCGAGAGGATCATGGCAGAGACGACAGTAATCGAGAATTGTCGGTAGATAACGCCGGTAGAGCCACCAAAGAATGCCATTGGGATGAATACCGCAGATATCACCAGCGTAATACCAATCAAAGCGCTGGTAATCTGGCCCATCGATTTTCGTGTGGCTTCACGCGGTGATAGATCATCCTCGTGCATTACTCGTTCAACGTTTTCCACCACCACAATCGCATCATCGACCAAAAGTCCTATGGCCAGCACCATGGCAAACATGGTTAATACGTTGATGCTGAAGCCAAAGGCATACAGAATGCCGAATGTTCCCAGTAGCACCACGGGCACAGCAATGGTCGGAATGAGTGTGGCACGAATGTTCTGTAAAAACAGATACATCACCAGAAATACTAAAATGACGGCTTCGATCAGTGTTTGCACAACGCCCATAATGGAAATACGCACAAACGGCGTTGTATCGTAGGGATACACGACATCAAGCCCCTCTGGAAAAAAGGGTTTTAGCTGATCGATACGATCTCTGACCGCCTGTGCTGTTTCCAGTGCATTGGCGCCAGCGGCCAGGGTTACCGCTAAACCAGTGGCTGGCTGACGGTTGTATTCAGTTTCAAACTGATAGTTTTCACCACCCAGCTCCACTCGAGCAATGTCACCAATACGAAGCTGCGATCCATCATCATTGACGCGCAACAGGATATTGCGAAACGCATCAGGTGTTTCAAGCCGAGTTTGCACAACAATGCTGGCATTGAATTCCTGACCAGCAACGGCCGGGGCACCCCCCAGCTCCCCCGCCGCAATTTGAACGTTCTGTGCCTGAATGGCATTGACCACATCGTCAGTGGTGATGCCGTAATGAGCCATGCGCTGGGCGTCCAGCCAGATTCGCATGGCATATTGCGAACCAAAAATCTGAATCTGGCCTACGCCCGTTACCCGGCTGAGTGGCTCTTGAATATTCGAGCCGACAAAATCGGCAATGTCGTATTTATCCAGGGTGCCGTCAGTCGATACAAAGCCAAGCACCATTAAAAAGCCTATGCCTGACTTGGTCACACGAATTCCTTGTTCCTGAACTTCTTGTGGCAAAAGCGGCATCGCAGCTTGCAATTTATTCTGTACCTGAACTTGAGCAATATCAGGATCAGTGCCCGGCTCAAAGCTGATGGTCAACTCGCCAAACCCTGCAGAGTCACTGGTTGATGACATGTACAGCACATTGTCGATACCCGTCATGTTTTGTTCGATGATTTGCATCACCGAATCTTCAACGGTTTTGGCCGAAGCGCCAGGATAAGTGGTACGCACCTGAACCGATGGGGGCGCCACTTCAGGGTATTGCGAGACTGGCAGTTGAGTGATGGCGAGTATGCCGGCCATCATGATTAAAATGGCGATAACCCAGGCGAATACTGGCCGATCGATGAAAAAATTGGCCATTATTTAGTCCTTTTGATTTTCAGCGATCGACACTTTTGTGCCTGGCCCGACGCTCTGTTGACCTGCCGTGACAATGCGATCACCCGCCTCAAGTCCATTTGCCAGCAACCAATGATTACCCAGCGAACGCTCTATGAGCACTGGGCGAATTTCAATTTCATTGTCAGCATTGACCAACCTGACGCTGGCATTGCCTTGTCGGTCAAACTGGACGGCACGATGCGGGATTAAAATAGCATCGTCACGCGTCCCCTCAAAGAAAGTTGCTCTGACAAACATGCCGGGTAACAGAAGTTGTTCCGGATTGGCTATCAAAGCGCGTATCATGACGCTGCCGGTATTTTCGTTGACGTTGACTTCGGAAAACCGTAACTCCCCTCGATGCGGATACTCGCTACCGTTTTCCAGCTCCAGAGACACTTGAACATTGCCTTCCTGACGAACCAGTCCCTGCATGATTTGCTGACGTATGGTGATGAGATCTTTGGATGCTTGACTGACATCGACGTAGATAGGATCTAGTTGGTGAATTGTCGCCAGTACGTCTGTTTGATTGGCACTGACCAAGGTACCTTCGGTGACATTGGATTTACCAATTTGGCCACTTATCGGTGCATTAACGCGCGTGTAACGCAGGTTGATCTCCGCCATTTCAAGTTCGGCGATACGCACAGCGACTTCGGCCTTTGCCTGTTGATATTCAGACAAGGCGTCATCATAGGCTTGTTGACTGATCGCCCTGTCTTTCAACAGTATGCGGAAACGCGCTTCACGTGCCTCAGTGGTGACAAGGTTTGCCTGAGCGCGGCTAAGATAAGCCCGTGCAGTTTGCACGGTGGCTTGGTAGGCTTCAGGTTCAATCTGATAAAGCTGTTGCCCTGCTTCAACCTCAGCACCCTCCTCAAACAAGCGTGCTGTTATGATGCCGCTTACTTGTGGGCGAATTTCAGCTTTTCGAAAGGCAACTGTTCGACCTGGCAAGGTTGTGGTCAGCGTCACAGTTTGTTTTTCAACAATATGCACTTCAACTTCGGCCAGTGGTGCGTGTGCTGCTGAATTAGAAGCTGCTTCTGAGTCAGCATTTGATGGTAAACAACCAGTTATATGAAGTATCAGAACGCTGGTCAACGCCAGTGTCGTTAGCCTGTTTGCGCGCAAAAAACCATAAAATTGCATGAGTGAACCTTTACTCAAAAGTGTCAGTTGCTTGGGTGCTGATGGCATCCCAGCTCGCTTTGACGATGACAGCGAACTGATCGCTGTCGATATCTTCGAATCCCAATAATTGGTGTCGTGCTATGAAGGCGAGCGAGTCAATGCTCAAACCAAACAGAATATGGTTTGACAAAGGCTTGATGGTGCCTTGTGAGCGTCCTTGTTCATATAGATCGCCCAGCGGCTTGAACAGATGCCAGGCGGATTCAATTTCACTTTT
>SKGV01000046.1 GCA_007117275.1 Methylophaga sp. | reverse complement strand
TCACAGCCAGGCAGCAGGCTGTTTCAGGCAGTGATTCGATCGATCGCAGATTTTGAGGGTGCTTATGCGCTAGGCGTTGTTAGCAAAGACGATCCTAAGACACTGGTTGCGGCCCGTAAGGGCAGTCCATTAGTTATAGGTATCGGCATCGGCGAGCATTTTATTGCCTCAGATGTATCGGCATTGTTGCCAGTCACCCAGAACTTTATATTTCTGGAAGATGGTGATGTTGCGCAACTGACGCGAGACAGCGTGAGCATTTTCAGTACTACACAAGGGGAGTGGGTTGAGCGGCCTGTAAAACAATCCTCCTTGAGCATCACTGCTGTGGAGTTGGGCGAGCATCGTCACTACATGCACAAAGAGATATTTGAGCAGCCTCAGGCGGTCATCGATACATTGGAAGGCCGCATAACACAAGATCAAGTGCTGGTGTCGAGCTTTGGCCATCAGGCAGCGGCAGTGTTTGCTCAAATAGAACGGCTGCATATTATTGCCTGTGGCACCAGCTATCATGCAGCAATGGTAGCAAAATACTGGGCAGAGGATATCTTCCGCATCCCCTGTCAGGTTGAGGTTGCCAGTGAGTTTCGCTATCGCAATCCGGTGATAGAAAACAACACCTTATTCGTCACCATCAGTCAGTCGGGTGAAACAGCGGACACCCTAGCAGCCTTGCAGCAGATAAACGCAATTCGTCAGGCGCATACAGCAGAAAATAGGCTATCTGACGCACGTCTTGCTGAGCTCTCAGGTATTTCATCCCTGACAATCTGTAATGTGGCCGAAAGTAGTCTGACTCGCGAGGCCGATATGGTGTTTTTGACCCATGCTGGCCCCGAAATCGGTGTTGCTTCAACCAAGGCATTTACCACACAACTGGTGGCACTTGCACTGTTGTTGACCAGCATCGGCAAGGTTAAAAAAACTTTGCCTGAGAGACGAGAAAACCTCATCACCAATGGTTTGCAAAAGCTGCCCAAACTCATCCAACAAGCACTGATGCACGAACAAGCGATTATCGATATTGCAGAAACCTTTGCTGACAAACAACACGCGCTGTTTTTGGGGCGAGGCACTATGTACCCCATCGCAATGGAGGGGGCGCTCAAGCTGAAGGAGATCAGCTACATCCACGCCGAAGCCTACCCAGCCGGTGAGCTTAAACACGGCCCGCTGGCGTTAATCGACGAAAATATGCCGGTGATCGCAATTGCACCGCTGGACGATCTCTTGGAAAAACTTAAATCCAACCTGCAGGAAGTGAAGGCCCGCGGAGGGCAGATGATTGTCTTTGAAGACGAGCTATCTGACATCAGCTCGCAGAGTGGCTTTACAGTGGTCAAGGCGACTACCAACGTGGGTCGAATCACCGCGCCTATTACCTATAACATCCTGCTGCAATTGCTTAGCTATCACGTCGCGCTGATCAAAGGCACCGACGTAGATCAGCCTCGCAATCTTGCCAAATCGGTCACGGTTGAATAGCGCTCAAGACGCCCGGCTTATTTCATAAAACTTTTTGAACAAATAAAAACGACTAGATGGATTGCCTATGAAAATTGCAGTTGCAGGAACAGGATATGTCGGACTCTCGCTTGCGGTTTTACTGGCACAGCATCATCAAGTGGTTGCGCTGGACATCGTCCAGGAAAAAGTTGAGCTGCTCAATAATAAAAAATCACCGATTATTGATGCTGAAATCGAAGATTTCCTGACAAAAAAATCCTTAACACTGTCGGCTACACTCGATAAACATCAGGCATACAGCAATGCCGACTTTGTAATAATCGCCACGCCAACGGATTACGATCCTGACAGCAATTACTTCAATACCAAAAGTGTTGAAGCCGTCATTGAAGATGTTTTGGCCATCAATCCTAACGCGACCATGGTCATCAAATCGACAGTCCCCGTCGGCTATACAGAGTCGGTGAAGCAGCGTTATGCCGCGACCTCCAGCCACACTCCGAAGATTATTTTTTCACCGGAATTCCTGCGTGAAGGTAAAGCCCTATACGATAATCTTTACCCCTCGCGTATCGTGGTAGGCGAGCGAAGTGAGCGAGCTGAGCAGTTTGCCCAGTTACTGCTGCAAGGTGCGGCCAAACAAGATGTTCCGGTGTTGTTTACCAATGCCACAGAAGCCGAAGCCATCAAGCTGTTCTCAAACACATACCTTGCGATGCGGGTGGCCTATTTTAACGAACTGGATAGTTACGCCGAGACTCACAGTCTAGACACACGACAAATCATCGAAGGCGTTGGGCTTGACCCGCGTATTGGCAACCACTACAACAACCCATCGTTTGGTTATGGTGGCTATTGTTTGCCAAAAGATACCAAACAATTATTAGCCAATTACCAGAACGTGCCCAATAAACTTATCTCTGCCATTGTCGATGCCAATACCACGCGCAAAGACTTTGTCGCCAACAGGTGATCAAGAAACAGCCAAAGATCGTCGGTATCTTCAGGCTAGTGATGAAACAAGGTTCTGATAATTTTCGTGCCTCAGCCATTCAAGGCATCATGAAACGCATTAAAGCCAAGGGTATCGATGTCGTTATCTACGAACCAGTGCTT
>SKGV01000083.1 GCA_007117275.1 Methylophaga sp. | reverse complement strand
TTAACCACCGCAGAATGGCGGGGAATTTTTCGGCAACTGATCGCTATGGGCTATCTGGATATTGACATTAACCGCTATGGCGCTCTGCGTTTGACTGAAAAATGTCGGGCTGTGTTACGCGGCGAGCAAAAGCTACTGTTGCGCAAACAGCAGGCGAGACAATCGCCTAGTAAACAAGATAAAAAAACCACGGTGGTTCGACCACAAGATCAGGCGCTGTGGGACGCGCTGCGAAAATTGCGTGCCAATATTGCCAAACAACATGGCCTGCCACCATTTGTGATTTTTCATGACGCTACTTTGAAGGAAATGTGTCAAACCCGGCCAAGCGATATGCAGGCCATGTCAAACATTACCGGCATTGGTACTCAAAAGCTGGCGCGTTATGGTCAGCAGTTTTTGGAGGTTGTTCAACACCATCCATTATCGGAATTATTGAATAATGGCTTGCGTGACACCGTCAATCAGACCTTGTTATTGCATGAACAAGGCTTAACGCCAGCGCAGATTGCCAAGCAAAGAGACCTGAATGTCAGCACGGTATACAGCCATCTATCTGATGCAATTGAAGCCGGGTTAGTGGATGTTAAGCAGGTGCTAGATATGCAAGACGCTCAACTCAATGAAATCATCAGCACCATTGAATCACTCGGTGATGAGGCAGACAGCTTAAAAGCTATTTTTCAGGCATTGGATGAAGCCTACGATTACGGCGTGATTCGCTGCGTTGTCGCATCGCTGTATTAGTGAAGTCGCATAGAGACATGTGCAGTCCAGAGCAAACCTAACACCAGTACAACCTACTCCCCGTTTATTGCCGCCAACAGTCAGGCTTATTTTATGGGTTAAGGGGTCGAGTGTTTGAGCGTAGCGACAAATTTTTCTGGAACAAATTTGGACGCCGAAAGCGCCCGAAGGGTGAGTGGCATGGATGCCACGAATCAATTTTCGACCACACCATAAAACAAGTCTGACTTTTGGAATCAAGGCAATATCGGGTGCCGTTTTCTTTGGTTCGTTTCTTTTGGGCACGCAAAAGAAATGAACGCCCAGCGGCAGCGACAAAACCGATAATATCAATCAGGTTGTTGGGTTGCTTACCTCAACCCAACCTATATGCTTTTATTTTTCAGCTGACTTAACAAAGTGTCCATAGCCTGGTGCTGAGCTTGCCTAGCCCAACACTTGTGAAGACTTACGACATAACTGTTCAGCTTCGTTGTATTCCGCCTAACCCAACAGTCTGAAACCTTCAATCCCGTTTAATGCCGCCAAAACCAGCCTTAGGCTTGAGTTTCTCAGATCAGGCTAGGCTTCAAGCCGCTTGATTTCATCCTCCAACACCTGCGCCTGTTCGGTTAAGCTAGCAAAGCTGCGAATATCACCGTTACGCTGTGCCAGCATGGCTTGCTCGCGTTTTTGGGCCAGCTGTTTTTTCAGTTTCTTGACTGGGTCTGACTTGAATAGTGAAAACATGATCCTGCCTCTTGATGGATGTTCTACTCAGAGCCTGTCACGCCAACAAAGTTCAACTCAATGTGGCAGGCGATATAGCGTAATCCACTGTCAATGGTGCGTGATCAGAAAAGCGTTGTTCACGATAAATGTCGGTCGCTTGCACCTTACCCTTCAGGCTGGGGCTGAGTATGTGATAATCAATTCGCCAACCAACATTGTTAGCCCATGCTTGACCACGGTTTGACCACCAGGTGTACTCATGCTCGGCTTGGGGCAATTCACGAAATGCGTCAACAAAATGCATCTCATCAAACAGCTTATCCAGCCAGGCGCGTTCATCAGGCAAAAACCCGGAATTTTTTTGATTACCTCTCCAGTTCCGGATGTCCTGGTTTTTATGGGCAATATTCCAGTCACCACAGAGAATGTAGTCGCGCCCGGAATTAGCCATTTCTTGCATCTTGTTTTCAAAAAAAGCCATACAGCGGTATTTGGCCTGTTGTCGTTGCTCGCTAGAAGAGCCTGACGGCAAATACAAAGACACCACACTCAATCGGCCTAAGCGCACTTCGATATAACGCCCTTCAGCATCAAACTCATCATTGCCCATGCCGATAATGACTTCATCAGGCGCTTGACGGCAATAGATGGCGACGCCACTGTAGCCCTTTTTTTCCGCATCATGGTAAAAACAATGATAGTCACTCGGGTGAAACATGGGGTCATCCAATTGCAGCAATTGTGCTTTGGTTTCCTGGATGCAAACGACATCGGCATTCTGTTTGGCCAACCAAGCAAAAAATCCCTTGCGTGCTGCGGCACGAATTCCATTAACATTTACGGTAATGATGCGCATGACATTCCCAATATTGAAAATTTCTTCATATTAACATTTACAACGTGATTCAAAATACGGATAATGTCTGGTTCAATGTACAGATAGCTGAATTTTAGGAGAAGCACTTTGGCAAACTCAGCACAAGCAAAAAAACGCGCTCGTCAGGCGGAAGTTCACCGTCAGCGCAATGCCAGTCAACGTTCTGCGATGCGCACTAAAATCAAAGCGCTCAGAAAAGCGATTGCAGCCGGCGACAAAGAACAGGCTGTTGCTGCTTTCCAATCTGCTGTCCCAGTGCTGGATCGCATGGCGCGTAAGGGTATCATTCACAAAAACACAGCAGCTCGCGGTAAAAGCCGTTTGAACAACGCTGTTCGTGCAATGTAAGCGAACAACAATCAAATAACAAAACCGGCTCATTGCCGGTTTTTTTATGCCTGAATGTCAGCTAGTCACTACCAAATTGTCACGATGGATCAATTCTGGCTCATCAATATATCCCAATAAGCTCTCAATCGCCTGACTGGATTGACCTTTGATAACGGCTGCTTCTTTGGCATTGTAATTCACTAATCCTCGGGCAACCTCCTGACCTTGCTGATCAGTGCAAATCACCAACTCTCCACGGGTAAAATCACCCAGCACTTGCTTGACACCGACCGGAAGCACACTGCGTCCTTGCTGACGAATCACCGCCACTGCACCATCGTCCAAGACTAGCTGACCTTTGGGCATCAGATGTCCTGCCAACCATTGCTGACGTGCTTTGATAGGTTTGTTGTCAGGCCATAGTAATGTGCCGACACCCTTACCTGCGGCCAACAGGCGAAGATTGTCTGGATGTTTACCTGAGACGATCACCGTCATTGCACCACTGCGTGCAGCGCGGCGCGCTGCGAGTAATTTGGTGGTCATGCCTCCTCGTCCAAGTTCGCCTTTACTGCCGCCGGCCATGGCATCCAAGGTTGGATTGCTGGCTGCAGATGCAGCAATCAAACGGGCATCAGGATGCATTCTTGGATCTGCGTCAAACAAGCCATCCTGATCGGTGAGAATCACTAATACCTCGGCTTCAACCAAATTGGCAGTCATTGCCGCGAGTGTGTCATTGTCACCAAAGCGAATTTCCTCAGTGGCAATCGCATCGTTCTCATTCACTACCGGCAAAATTCCCAGAGACAATAACGTTTGCAGGGCACTGCGTGCGTTGAGATGTCTTTCGCGGTTGGCAAGATCAGAGTGGGTCAATAGTATCTGCGCTGTGTGAATTCCATGCTGCCCACACTCGGTTGCATAGGCATGAATGAGTCCCATTTGACCGACACTGGCCGCAGCTTGCAGGTGGTGCAGCGTGTGCGGTCGTTTACGCCAGCCCAACTGCTGCATACCTGCTGCGACAGAGCCCGAAGTGACCAACACAATCTCTTTTCCTTGTGCTCTTAATGCAGCAATCTCACCACTCAGCCAGCGAATCCGTTCCAGATCCAGACCTTCACCAACACGCGTCAGTAAGGCACTGCCGATCTTGATAACCCAGCGTTTGGTGTTAACGAGCTGCTGATGTGGGTTTGACAATGTTCATTCCTCAACAGATTCAATCGAATCAGGATCCGTTTTTCTGTGGGCTTCAAGATATTCCATCACCGCCTCACACAACGAAGCACAGCCTTCGCCGGTCTTGCCACTGATTTGATAAACCGGCCCTTGCCAATCAAGCCTCGACAGCATGTCCTGCCTGAGATCATCACGAATATCTTCTGGCACCAGATCCATCTTATTGAGCACTAACCATTGTGGCTGACTCCCCAGCTCACGGCTATAGCGTTTCAACTCACGATTGATAATTTCAACACTCTCAACAGGATCTTGCTCAACGTCTACAGGTGCCATGTCAACAAGGTGAAGTAATAGTCGGGTTCTGCTCAGATGCCGTAAAAACTGAATACCAAGTCCGGCACCTTCGGCGGCGCCTTCAACAAGCCCGGGTATATCGGCAATCACAAAACTGCGGACATCTTTCATGGTGACCACCCCAAGATTTGGATACAGGGTGGTAAATGGATAATCAGCTACTTTTGGCTGCGCTGCAGAGACCTGACTGATGAAGGTCGATTTGCCGGCATTAGGCAATCCTAACAAACCAACGTCTGCCAACAGCTTCATTTCAAGTCTGAGTGTACGTTCTTCACCATCGGTACCGTCTGACGTTTGACGGGGTGCTCGATTGATACTGGATTTATATCTGGCATTACCAAGGCCATGCCAACCACCTTTAGCCACCATCATTTTCTGACCATGTTTGGTCAGATCGCCGATCAGCTCATCGGTATGGTCATCCCAGGCTTCGGTACCAATGGGCACTTTGATCACCAGATCTTCACCGCGAGCACCACTGCAAAGCCGACCACGACCGTGCTCACCTCTTTGGGCTTTGAAATTACGCTGGTAACGGAAATCAATCAGTGTATTTACCTGAGCGTCAGCGATCAGGTAAACATCGCCGCCATCGCCGCCATCGCCGCCATCAGGTCCACCAAAGGGGATAAACTTTTCGCGGCGAAAACTCAGGCAACCATTACCGCCGGCACCTGCGCTGACTTTGATAACCGCTTCATCAACAAATTTCATTTTGTGCCAACCAGTCAATCAATTCCGGAGTATAAACTCCACATACAAAAAACCCCGCATCAGCGGGGCTTTTAGCTGTTGCCCCAGATGGGCGAACATATCGTTTTATTCAGCAACAACACTTACGTATGTACGGTTGTTTGGACCTTTCGTTTCAAACAAAACTTTGCCATTTGCAGTTGCGAACAGTGTGTGGTCACGACCAACGCCGACATTGGTACCTGCATGGTAACGCGTACCACGTTGACGAACCAAGATGTTGCCGCCCAGCACTGCTTCACCGCCAAAACGTTTTACACCCAGGCGTTTGGATTCTGAATCGCGACCGTTTCGGGTACTACCACCAGCTTTCTTGTGAGCCATTAGCTATTTCCTCTTACTTCAGAGAACTCAGGCACTGATGCCTGTGATTTCGATTTCTGTGAATGCCTGACGATGTCCCATCTGTTTACGATGGTGCTTACGACGGCGGAACTTGATGATTTTGACTTTATCAGCACGACCATTGGCTGCAACTTTTGCAGTTACTTTGGCGCCTTTGAGGTATGGAGCACCGACTTTAATATCGTCTCCTTCACCGACCATCAGAACCTTGTCCAGCTCAACCGTATCACCGGCTTCAGCAGACAATTTTTCAATACGGAGCTTTTCGCCCTCTTTGACTCGGTACTGTTTACCGCCCGTCGCGACAATAGCGTACATCGCTGTCTCCAAAAAAGTTATCGTGGACAATCCAACAAAAGACCGGCAATTGTAATCCCTTTCCAAACAGAGATCAAATCACTATTTAAATATTTGCGAATGATCCGCCTGCGTGAGAAAGTACGCGTTTTCACAACACTTATAGGCAATTTTTCTCGCTGTGGATATTCAATCCATTTACGCTCTAATTCAGGACGACATGCAAGCGGTTGACCAGATGATTCAGCAACGGCTGCAGTCTGAGGTTGTGCTGATCAATCAACTCGGTCATCACATCATCAACAGTGGTGGAAAACGTTTACGGCCCGCTATCGCAATTCTGAGTGCTCATGCCTGCGGTTATCAAGGCACGCACCACATCAATCTTGCAACGATTATCGAATTCATTCACACCGCGACGTTGTTGCATGACGATGTGGTGGACAACTCAGAGATGCGCCGCGGTCATCAGACTGCCAACAATCTGTGGGGTAATGAAGCCAGCGTACTGGTTGGCGATTTTCTCTACACTCGGTCCTTTGAGATGATGGTGGAATTGCAATCGATGCAGTTGATGGAAATTCTGTCTCACACCACCAACATTATTGCAGAGGGCGAGGTATTGCAGTTACTCAACTGCCATGATGCAGACACCACCGAATCCCGCTATCTTCAGGTAATTCACCACAAAACTGCCAAGCTGTTTGAGGCTGCAGGACAACTCGGTGCTGTCATCAGCAACAGTCATCTCGAAGTTGAACAAGCCATGGGGCGTTATGCCATGCACCTCGGCAGCGCTTTTCAGTTGATAGATGATCTGCTGGATTACAGTGCATCCAGCGATGTCATTGGTAAAAACATTGGTGATGATCTGGCGGAAGGTAAACCTACACTGCCACTTATTTTCGCCATGCGACACGGAAACCGCGAACAGGCACAACTGATTCGCACTGCTATCGAACAGGGTCAGCGCGAACAGATCGACAGCATCGTTGAGATTATTGAATCAACCGGTGCCATCGGCTACACAGCGACCATTGCCAAGCAAGAAGCTTCAGCTGCACAAGTCGCACTCAAGGCATTACCGACTTCAGAATATACAGAAGCACTCTCAGCGCTTGCCGATTTTGCTGTCGAACGTGCGTATTGAGGTCCGCATACCTCATCATCCAAGCGGTCGTTGAGCGAGCATTAAAGACAATGCTGTGGCTGGCTGGTTTAACGCTCAAGCACCAGCGTATTGCATGCGTGAAAAATGCCCGACACGGCTGAGTCTGCCAATAAAGAACAAAACTAAGATACAAGTAGCAGTCTTTTTAGTTTGTCTCCGGTCGGTTATGCTAAGCCACTATGACTGACTTTTATAAACATCACTTGTTTTTCTGCACGCATCAGCGTGATGACGGCACACCCTACTGCCAAGCGCATAACGCCCAACATTTACGCGACTATGCCAAACAGCAAGTCAAGCAGCTTAAGCTAAAGCGCGTCAGGGTGAACAATGCAGGCTGTCTCAATCGCTGCACACTTGGTCCTATGATGGTTATTTATCCCGAAGGTATTTGGTATCAATACACCAATAAATCTGACATTGATGAAATCATCAACAGCCACGTGATACAGGGCACAATTGTGGACCGACTGAAACGATGACGCCTGAACAATATTGCCGGAACAAAGCCGCCAAGAGCGGCTCCAGCTTTTATTACAGCTTCCTATTTTTACCCGAACAGCGACGCAAAGCCATCATGGCCTTGTACGCTTTCTGTCGTGAAGTCGATGATGCGGTGGATGAAATCAGTGATCCGCAGGTCGCTGCCAGCACCTTGGAGTGGTGGCGTAATGAAATCATCAACACCTTCCAGCAGCGGCCGGATCACCCGGTTGGCCAGGCACTGGCTGACTGTCTGGATGACTTTGATCTTCACCAAGAATATTTCATGGAAATCATCGATGGTATGGCGATGGACCTTCAGCAGCAACGCTATGCCGAATACAAACACCTGGCACTGTATTGCCATCGTGTGGCCAGCGTTGTCGGACTACTGTCCGCCGAAATCTTCGGTTATCAGAACCGCAAAACACTCAAATTTGCCGAAAATCTTGGCATAGCGTTTCAACTCACCAATATCATTCGTGATGTGCGTGAAGATGCCGAGCGAGGTCGAATATATTTGCCTTTGGATGAAATGACACAATTTTCGGTGACCGAGCAGGATATTCTATCGCTGAAACAGACCCCTGCACTGGCTGATTTACTGAAATTTCAGGCAGATCGTGCGCGTCAGTTTTATCAACAAGCTCGGCAGTTACTGCCTAAAGAAGACCGTCAATCACAACAAACAGCTCTCATTATGGCGCGTATCTATGAAGCCACACTCGATGAAATCGAAAAAGATGGCTTCCAAGTCATGCAACATAGAGTCTCACTGACACCTCTGCGCAAACTGTGGCTGGCATGGACAACTGCCCGCGCTGAAAAAAGCATGTCCAAACAACGATGAAATGTGTGGTTGTGGGTGCCGGCTGGAGTGGCCTGGCCGCCGCAGTCCGTCTTAGCGCATATGGTTGTGATGTCACGCTCCTTGAAGCCGCGGCACAGCCCGGTGGTAGGGCTCGAGATGTCAGCTGGGGTGACCGTGTGATAGACAACGGTCAACACCTGATGATCGGTGCCTATCAGCAAATGTTTGATCTCATTAGAGAGGTCGGTCAAGAACCAGAGGCATTGTTTGAGCGATTACCGCTCAATCTTGAGATCCACGCGACTGATTACCCGCCGCTGCACATCAATGCACAGACTAGCGCCCCTTGGCCGTTACCGCTGCTAAGAGGTTTGCTGAAAAGTCTCGGCATTAGGGATTTCACGTGCCTGCTACGTTTCTCATTCCGCATTCCGCACTATCTGAACAATCAGCACAGCACTGTCCAGCAATGGTGTCAGCAAACCGGTCAATCACCACGCCTTGTCAGCCAGCTCTGGGAGCCTCTCTGCCTTGCCACAATGAATACCCCCGTCAATGAAGCCTCTGCCATGGTATTTGCCAGAGTGCTCAAAGACAGTCTGCTCACTCAGCGGGATCACGCGGATCTGATGATAGCCAAGTGTAGTCTTGGCAGTGTATTCCCTACGGCCGCTATCGACTATCTCAAGGCAGGGCAACATCAGGTACATTTACAAACGCGGGTTGTCTCCGTTCACAACAACGGTAATAAAGTCACTGGCGTCGAAACCAGTCGGGGGGAAGTGTTTAATTGTGAGCAGTTGATTCTTGCCTGCCATTCAGATCAGATTAACCGGCTGGTCCCCAGTGCCGAGCAGGTCAATCTGAATCACTACCCAATCACAACCATCTATCTGCAATACCCTGCAGGCACCCAATTAACCGCGCCGATGATTGGCAGCACTGGAACGCTGAGTCAGTGGCTGTTCGATCGCAGTGCTTATTATCCTGGGCTGATCGCTGTGGTGATCAGTGGCCCTGGGGCGCATATGCACATGTCATCTGCAGAGCTGGTAAATCAAGTCTGCGTTGAACTACCTCTGTTACAGCCGCAGATGCCAGCCACACCGGTTGAAACAAAAGTGATCCGAGAAAAAAAAGCCACCTTTGCTTGCACCGCTGAGCTTCATCCTGCTCGTCCAATCAGCCAGACGTCACTCCAAGGCTTGTGGCTGACAGGTGACCATATCGCCCACCCCTATCCAGCAACACTGGAAACTGCCATCAGCAATGGAGTAAGCTGTGCACAAGCCATTTTTAAAATGGCTTAGAGAGTATCGATATCACAACAATAGCTTGTTATACTATGGTTTTACCCTGCTAATTATTATAAGGAAAACAACATGCCCAGCCATATTCGAGTACTTCTTGCCTCATTAGCGTTTGCAGGTTTGCTGACTGCATGTGGCAGTGATGATAGCACCTACAGCACTGATACTACTGCTGATAGCGCCTCAGTCGTTAATCAAAGCACTAGCGGTGATGCAGCCCCTGCGTCTGGTATTACCCAAGGCATGTCTGAAGCTGCAGCCATTGCACTGCTGGGCGAGCCATCGGTAAGACAAAGTCACAGCATCAATGAAATTGAAGTCACACAGCTTGAGTGGAACACCAGTGAAGCGCTGATTTCTGCACAATTCCACAACGGCCAAGCGGTTCATAGTCAGTACTGGCCTGCACAGTAATCTAAAAAATGACAGTCACTGCTAACAGTCAACTGTTGGCAGGTCGCGTCATACTCATCACCGGTGCCGCTAGCGGCATCGGTGCTGCTGT
>SKGV01000095.1 GCA_007117275.1 Methylophaga sp. | reverse complement strand
GGCTAGTTACCAATACAAAATTTGGCAGTATATCAAGCAATCAAGCAGAAATTTGCAGCATTACCAATCAGCCAAGCCAAAAACACTGCAACACACGCTAGCACAGGTTGATCGGCGTCCGCGCACACTATGACTGTTGCACAGCACTTTTTTTGGCCAGTCGCATGTCAGAGGCAGATCTGATAAATTCTGTTCAGCTACAATAGTGGCTTATTGTTGAGTTTGCCGAGTTGGCAAATCAACACCAGAAAACCTTGATTATCATTTCAAGCAAGAGATAATTTTGACAGGGATGGTCGACAAGCATACTTAGCGTAAAGCCCAAAGACGATTGATGCAATCCGAGAATACCTCCAACGAAGACAACTAATGACGATGAATCCGCAAAAACAACATAAAGTAAAAATATGGCCTTTGACCGCGTTTTTGCTGCTGATCGTGGTGACTGGTATGTTTGCCGTCAAGCAAAGCAATCAGACGGAGGTGAATATCAAAAATTGTCTAGCCCCTCCCATTCCTGGGGTGAACTGGGAGAACTGCTTACTATCAGGTAGCGAGCTGTCACAGACTAATCTTCAACGCGCCAATCTTCGCAAAACGCAACTTTCAGGTAGTAACTTGATGGGCAGCAATCTTAATCAGGCACAACTCGCATACGCAAACCTGAGTGACGCAAATCTGCGTTATGCCAGTCTAAAAGAAGTGTCCTTGCTTGGAGCCAATCTCCAGGGAGCTGACCTGAGCAATGCCGATCTTACCGGTTCGACACTGACCCATGCCGACTTGCGTGGCGCAAAACTGGGTGATGCCAAGCTTGAAAATACACGATTGGACAATGCGATCTGGACAGATGGATTTACTTGCGCACCGAGTTCATTCGGAGAATGCATTCCATTTATTCGACAGTCTCGATAAAACCAACAACCAACTCAATGCAGAGTTCTGGGCACAGCCAGGGTGAATGCAGGAATATCTACCTCAAAGCGTTTACCGTCGTCATCCATCATCATATAGTGCCCCTGCATCATACCCACCGGGGTATCGAGCATTGCTGCGCTGGTGTAGGTAAACGACTGTGCCGGCGCTAAATAAGGGTGCTGACCAACAACACCATCACCCTCAACTTCCTGTTCATGACCATCACCTCCGGTAATCTTCCAGTAACGCGTCAACAATCGGGCAGAGCTAGTGCCTTGATTTCGAATGGTAATCGTGTAGGCAAACAAGTAACGTGACTTTGCCGGATCGGACTCGTGATCCAGATAAGTCGTCTCAACATCAATCATAATCACAGGGTTTTTTTCGCTCATAGTTTAAGTATACAGTGCTTTAACTGCCAGCTGCTCAGCGCCTCGCAAACCACAATCCTGAACCAACACCAGATTCACCGGAAATTGTTGCATCAACTCGCACATTCGACCTTTTGCTGAGAACGCATCTATGAAGTGACTACCCACAAATGCATCGGCATTTTTTGCCGCAATGCCTCCAGCAATATAAACACCACCACGTGGCAAACAGGCCAGCGCAGCATTACCCGCCTGAGCACCGAAAAGGCGAACAAACAAATCCATTGTTTTTCTGGCCAGTGATGGCTGTTCCTGACGGGCAAAACGAGCGATCGCTGCAGCAGGATCACCCTCAGACATTGCTAGGCATAATGCCGGGTCTTCTTGGTACGGTAGATATTCGCGCAAGAATTCGTAGAGTGTGACCAGGCCTGAGCCAGATAACACACGCTCTACAGATACGTGGTCAAAACGATCTCTAAGCCAGCTCAACAGCCGATCTTGCAGCGGATCATTCGGCGCAAAATCCATATGTCCAGCCTCTGTTGACAGCCCCCGCCAACTGTCACCATCCGCCAGTAAAATTGCTTGTCCAAGCCCAGTACCTGCCCCGATCACCAGCTTCGGTTCTATGGCGTGCACCGGTGCGGCTTGCAGGCATAACAATTCATCGTCAACCAGTGTTGGAATGCATTGGGCCAGCGCTGCAAAATCATTGACCAGCCTCAGCCTATCGATAGCAAATTGGCTGGATAGTGCAGCTGCATCGATCTGCCATGGCAAATTGGTGATGTGCGCATGTCCATGCTGAACGGGACCAGCAACCGCAAAACAGGCCGAGGCAAATGTCTGGTCAACCAGGTCAATATCTTTCAGAAAGTGTGCTAGAAGCGCATCGAAACCACTAAACAAGGTACTTTCATATCGTTTTTGCTCGAGACGTTGCCCCCGCCCATCAATCAGACTAAATAGGGCTTTGGTGCCGCCAAGATCGCCTGCCAGAAGCATCGACATTTACTGACCTGCCGCGGCTGCGTCCATAAACCAGAAATAATCACCTTGCGGCGCCAAACGCTGGACTGGCAACCCAGTCACGCACTGATTGGTGATATCACGCACGATTTCTGCTTTTGCTGCTCCCGCAATGAATACAATCACTTGCCGTGACTCGTTAATCACTGGGTAGGTCAAGGTGACCCGCCAGGATTGGAATTTTTCAACAAAGAGACTGGTGACCCGTTTGTCTGTCACTTCAAGCGCAGCTGTTTCTGGAAACAATGAAGCAATATGACCATCAGGCCCAAGCCCCAGCAAGACCAAGTCAAACGGTTGCCCTCTCATTATCTGCTC
>SKGV01000094.1 GCA_007117275.1 Methylophaga sp. | reverse complement strand
GTGAGTTGAATCGGGAGTTGAGTTTAACAGCGAGCAGTGCATTACCAGAAGATAATAGGATTTTGACAGGGGAGTGGTTTAGCCCGCAGCAGCGTCGTGGCGTGTCGGTTGAACAATCCATTGCTGAAACGCTCGGTTTGCAGATAGGCGATGAACTGCAATTCATTATCGGGGCAGATGTCATCAATGAGCCTGTGACCAGTATCAGAAGTGTTCAGTGGGACAGTATGCGGCCTAATTTCTTTTTCATGTTTCCTGACGATGGCGCTCTAAGCAATCAACCGGCTACATGGCTGACCAGTTTTTATCTGGCTAATGAGGACAAATGGCTGCTTAATGATTTTGTCAGACAATTTCCAACCATTGCTTTGTTGGAAATTGATCACATTATTGAGCGTATTCAAACCATTATTTTTCAAGTCAGTCAGGCGGTTGAAGCTATTCTGCTAATGATTCTGTTGGCGGCCTTGGCCGTTATGTTCTCGGTGGTCAGCGCTACTCTAACCGAGCGTCAGCGTGAGGGCGCATTAATTCGCACACTCGGTGGAACAGAGCGATTGATGAATCAAAGTATCATGCTTGAATTTGCCATGATTGGATTTTATGCCGGACTTGCTGGTGTTATGGCCGCCGAAGTGGCGGTCTGGGGGTTGCAGTACCGACTGTTTGAGGGGCAGTTTCGGTTGCATTGGCCATTGATAATTACGTTGCCACTGGTCAGTGCGGTGTTGATTGCCGCTTTGGGAAAATGGCAGTTAAAATCGGTGTTACGGGTATCACCAATGCTATTATTGCGACGATTGGAATGAGTCAGGCAGCATGATCAGTAGCAACGCAGACTTGGTTGCGCCCAGCATTTTTAGCCTGATAAAGCGCCTGATCAGCAAGATTCATCACCTGTTCCTCATTACTTTGTGGTGTGATTTGGGCAATCCCTATGCTGACGGTTACTTGAATGGATAAACCCTCTCCCAAATCCAGTTCTGTCTGTTCGATGACATCTCGCAGTGATTCGGCAAATTGATGTGCCGCCTCCGCATTTGCCCCTGGCAGTAGCAGCGCAAATTCCTCACCGCCAAGGCGCGCTGCGACATCGGTATCTCGAAGTCTCTGCCGAATAAGGTCGGCAAAAGTCTTCAATGCCATATCCCCGGCTGCATGACCAAAGCGGTCATTGATCGCTTTGAAGTGATCTACATCCAATATGAGCAAGCTGGCAGGATTCAGCGAACGTTGAACACGACTGATTTCAGACTGGAGTTTTTCATAGAACACCCGCCGATTGGTCAGTCCTGTGAGATAGTCTGTTGTTGCCAATTGATTCAACCGTTCAGTATCCCTGTCACGATCAATGGCAATGCCAGCGAGGTCGGCCGCATGGCGAATAATAGTATAGTCTTCTTCCCGAGGACTGTGAGGTTCGCGGTGGTAAATGGCCAACGTGCCAAGTATGTCACCTTGTGCAGAAAATATCGGTGCGGACCAGCAGGATTGCAGTCCGGCTTTCTGGGTGAGCTGAAGAAATTCTTGCCAATAAGGATGGGTGTTAAGATCTTCAGCAATGACAACTTCACCGGTAATTGCTGCCGTACCACAGCTTCCTACCCCGATTCCTGCGCTGAGTTTCTCAACCTCTTTTGTATAGAAGCCGGGCAAACTTGGCGCTGCTCCGTTTTTTAGTTTGAGTGTTTTTGGCTCAAGAAGTTGGATAGAGCATAAAGCTTCTGACTTGGCTTCTTCAATACCAGAAACAATGGTGTTCAAAATCAACTTTAATGGCATGCCTTTAGCGACTTGCGACAGTGCCTCGCTGCGCGTTTTCCCGAGAATTTCGTTGCGTTTATGTCGGGTAAAATCCAGACAATGGCCGATAAAACCAACAAATTTTTCGCCTGTGAAGCGAGGCGCTCCGTGACAAATCATCCAGCGATATTCGCCATCATGACGTTTTAAACGATAGACCACTTCAAATGATTGTTGTTCAGAGAATGCTTTTCGATATGCGCTAATGCAATGGCTGGCATCTTCAGGATAAACCGAATCAATCCAGCCAAAACCTGCCAGTTCGCCTAACTGTTTACCGGTGAACTCAAGAAAGGCTTGATTAAAATAGTGATATTTCTCATCGCTGCCAGACATCCAGATGAGTGCGCTGGCGGACTCGGAAATATCCTTAATCAGAGACTGGGCTGCAATCAACTCATCGGTCACTTTGGCGAGTTGTTGAGCCTGTTCTCTTAGAGCGCTGTATTCATTTTCGTTGAGCGTGATCATCAAACATACCCTGTTGGTCAGCGGAAAGTCCCTTAATCGCTTTTAATCACTTCCCTTTGATTTGCCATGACCAAGTATTTATGGGTGTGCAAGAACATCAAAAGAAGCAGTGCTACAGTCCAATTTGCCGGCCAGACAGTATGGGTGCATTGCCAGAAGACTTTAGATGTTCCGACGATGTTTGCAACCATCAAATCAATGGTAATGCCAGTCACTCAATTGGTCCTGCCAGTTCTCGGTTCAACGCTTTTTAGAGTGCTTGAGTCGAGTTTCAATCTCGCCTCTGCATTGACACTTATTAGTGGTTCACACTCAATGCTATGCAAGCATAATTGGATTATTCATGCATCGTTGCTGATTCGGCAAGGTCAAATGCTACCAG
>SKGV01000112.1 GCA_007117275.1 Methylophaga sp. | reverse complement strand
TACATGTCCTTGGCAGCGGTATTGTGCAATGAAGCTGTGGCCTCTGGCATTGCTGCCGATGGTGCGGGTGTGTTGATGCATGGCCCAACCTTTATGGGCAATCCACTGGCCTGCGCAGTGGCGTGTGCCAGCATTGATGTGTTGCAAGAAAGCGATTGGCAATCATCGGTCAATGCTATCGAAACACAGCTCAAGTTAGAGCTAGCTCATTTGAACAATGCTTCAATCGTCAAAGATGTTCGGGTCAAAGGCGCTATCGGCGTGGTCGAGCTGGTGGAGCCAGTGTGGCAACATATGGCTTGGTTGCCAGAATTTATTGTAGAGCAGGGGGTGTGGATTCGACCGTTTCGTAATCTTATCTACATCATGCCGCCATATATTATCGAACCAGCTGAGTTGCGGCAGCTGTGTCATGCCATTACCGCAATCGTTGATGCATTAGAAGTTCGGCAAGCGCGGGCCGGCTGAGCATACAGCGGCTCTGCTGCATCCAATCTGGTAGGCCTGTTGATCTTAATAATCGTAAAAGGCGATTATATCAATAGATTTTATTCGTTTGACCAGATGGTTTTCCCGGCCTAAAATGCACAAGTCACTAATGACAACTTCAAAGGAGTTAACCATGTCAACACTGATCAATACTGAAATCAAACCGTTTGCAACAACTGCTTATCACAAAGGCGAGTTCATGCCCGTCACTGATGCAGATGTCAAAGGCAAGTGGTCTGTATTTTTCTTCTATCCAGCCGACTTCACATTCGTTTGCCCGACCGAACTGGGTGATTTGGCTGACCACTATGCAAAACTGCAAGAAATGGGTGTTGAAGTGTATTCAGTCTCAACAGATACTCACTTCACTCACAAGGCGTGGCACGATGCGTCTGACACCATCAAGAAAATTGATTTCCCAATGCTGGGTGATCCGACCGGTGCAATCAGCCGCAACTTTGAAGTCATGATCGAAGAAGAAGGCCTGGCACTGCGTGGTACTTTTGTTGTTGATCCAGAAGGCATCATCAAAGTCAGCGAAGTTCACGATTTGGGTATTGGCCGTAGCGCCAAAGAGCTGGTGCGTAAGATCCAAGCGGCCCAATACGTTGCTTCACACGACGGTGAAGTTTGCCCAGCTTCTTGGCAGCCAGGTGAAGAGACACTGTCTCCATCACTGGATCTGGTTGGTAAGATCTAAATCTGTTCGAAGTAAATGGACAGTTGCCCAGATGGGCAGCTGTCCAAGCTTGAAATGCACACTGTTGCCCACGTAACAGGCAACGCTCCTCCGAATAATTGAAATCACTAGGCAGGTGTCTTATGTTGGATGCAAACATCGCAGCACAATTAAAAACGTATCTGCAGAACTTAAAGCGTCCTGTAACGCTGGTTGCATCACTCGATGACGGCAACAAAGCTCAGGAAATGCGTGAGTTGCTGCAGGAAGTCGCCGAGATGTCCGATAAGGTCAGTTTTTCAGATGATGGCGACGACGCTCGCACACCTTCATTCCTTGTTAGCCAGCCCGATGGGCAGGAAAACATTCGTTTTGCAGGTATTCCGATGGGACATGAGTTTACATCGTTAGTGCTGGCATTGCTGCATACGGGTGGTCATCCGATGAAGACCGAGCCTGAAGTGATTGAACAAATTAAAAATCTTGAAGGCGAATATCACTTTGAGACCTATATCTCTTTGTCCTGCCAAAACTGCCCCGAAGTGGTGCAGGCACTGAATTTGATGTCGGTGATTAACCCGAATATCAGCCACACAATGATTGATGGTGCGCTGTACCAGGAAGAAGTAGAAAGCAGACAAATCATGGCTGTGCCCACTGTTTATCTAAACGGTCAGCCATTTGGCCAGGGCCGCATGACCCTGCCAGAAATCATTGGCAAGCTGGATACTGGTGCAATCAAACGCGAAGCAGAGAAAATCAATCAGAAAGCACCTTTTGACGTGTTGATTGTTGGCGGAGGGCCTGCAGGTGCATCCGCTTCGATCTATGCCTCACGTAAAGGCATCAGAACCGGTATCGTTGCTGAAAGATTCGGCGGTCAGGTCATGGATACATTGGCCATCGAAAACTTCATTTCCATCAAAGAAACTGAAGGTCCTAAGCTGGTCGCAGCCCTCGAGGAACACGTCAAGTCTTATGACATTGACGTCATGCACCTACAGCGTGCTGCCAAACTGAGCAAAAGCGGTCAGATGGTTCAGGTAGAGCTGGAAAGCGGCGCACAACTCACCAGTAAGGCAGTCATTATTGCTACTGGCGCCCGCTGGCGTGAATTAGGTGTGCCCGGTGAGTCTGAGTATCGTGGTCATGGGGTTGCCTACTGCCCACATTGCGATGGGCCATTATTTAAAGGCAAACATGTTGCAGTCATCGGTGGCGGTAACTCAGGTGTAGAGGCCGCTATCGACCTTGCTGGCATTGTCGGCCATGTCACATTGCTCGAATTTGCTGATCAATTGAAAGCCGATGCTGTCTTGCAGAAACGTTTGCACAGCCTATCCAATGTTACAGTGATTATCGGCGCACAAACCACTGAAGTGACCGGTGTTGATGGCAAGGTGAATGGCCTCATTTATAAAGATCGTGCCACCGAAGAAAGTCATGTGCTTGATGTGGCGGGTGTCTTTGTGCAGATTGGTCTGATACCCAACACTGACTGGCTGAAAGGCACCATCGAGCTCAGCCAATATGGTGAGATCGAAATTGACGCACATGGCGCGACTTCAATGCCAGGTGTTTTTGCAGCGGGTGATGTGACCACCATTCCATACAAGCAGATCATTATGGCAATGGGTGAGGGGGCTCGCGCGGCGCTAGGTGCTTTTGATTACCTCATTCGTAATGATTTTGAGGATGATGTCAAAAAAGATGCTGCGGCATGATAGCCAGCTAGAAGGCTAATCCGCCTCTTCAATCAGATCGCTGAGATTGACCAATTGCAATTTGATACCGAGGCGGGTCAGCTCAATATCGCTGCTGACGCCCAATTTACGTTTGATAATGTAATGGGCGTTGGCAACGGTTTTGGGACTGATATTCAAAATTTCACTGATTTGCTGGGCTGTTTTGGTCTCTAGTAACAACCTTAATACTTCAAATTCACGCACGGTCAGTTGCTCTAACATGGCTTGTTGTTCGCCGGGTTGTTCCACCGCTAACGCCATGGCAATGTCAGGGCTGAGGTTGTGCTTGCCTTCAAACGCATCAAAAATGGCCCTTATCAGCATCAGAGGATCACTGCTTTTGGTGATATAAGCCATTGCACCCGCACGACGCGCCTTGGCAACCAATGCCAGGTTTTGATGCATGCTGAACACCACGATCCTCGCATCGGCATCAAACTGACGAATTCTGTCTAGCGCCTTCAAACCACTTTGTCCGGGTAATGATATATCCATGACCACAATATCCGGTTGATGCTGGCGATAGAGTTGATAGGCGTGTGCACCATCTTCAGCCTCTGCAACCACGGTCAGTCTGGCTTGTTTTTGCAGCAAAGCGCGGTAGCCCTCCCGCACAATCGCATGGTCATCAACCAGTAAAATACGGATGGTTGAGGACGGCTCTTGATTCATGATGTTTTGTGCTCCGGTGCCTCATTGATCGGCAGTTTGATTTGAATCGACCAGCCGTGTTGCTTGCCTCTGCTGATCAGGAACTGTCCACCAAGTGCTGATACGCGTTCGCGAATACCCAACAGGCCGACGCCTAGCGTAGGTTCAATCGGGCTGGCACGGTTATCGCCATTATCATCTATACTGATGTGCACATGTTGTTCGTTGAGGCTGATGTGCACCTCTGCCAGCGTCGCATTGGCGTGTTTGGCGATATTTGTCAGGCTTTCCTGAACGATACGGTACAAATTAACCGGCAACGGCTCTGGTAGTTGATCAATCCTATTATCGCAATTCAACAAGTATTGTGTGCCGTTCTGGCTGCGTTGGTTCCAGCTTTTGATCAGTTTTTTTAGACTCTGTTGCAGGCCGATATCATCAATCTCGATGGGGCGCAGTCGAGTTTGCAGGTTTCTTAGCGCAATCATCATATGCTCAGTGATATCTTGAATACGATCAAGCTCATCCAGTATGGTCGGACACTCTTGGTGGGCCGTTTGACGAATGGAGGCAGATATTGCGTTGATACCTGACAAACATTGACCAAACTCATCATGTAATTCACGAGCAATATACCGATGCTCCTCTTCTTGTAAGTTAATAAGTTTTAATGCCAAGCTTTTGTTTTTATTTATAATCTTCTGATGAGAATCTGCCAGTGCATTGATGGCATTACTGGTGCGACGCCACTCCGTCACATCGAATCTTGGCAAACGTTTTGCCAGATCCCCATTACGCATTTGTTCAAGGCCTCTCACAATGTGTTTAGCAGGTCTGAGTATTTGACTGACCGTGACAAAGAACAGCATCGATAAAGCAAGTACTGTCATCATGGTCACGCCCATTAGACTTTGCAGGTTTTGCCAGGCCCTTGATATTTCGGCCTGCTGATTCAGTGAAATAATTATCCTGCCGTAACTGAATGCGTTGTATACGAATTCTCGTTCGACCTCATAATGAGGGTTGAATACTTGCAGATACAACTGACCAAACCACACAGGCCAGTCACGGTTTTCCAAATCAACTTCCTGACACAGATTGCGTTGACGTCGACTGCTGACCGACTCAAAGCTGACACAAGAGCCTGGCAGGCTATTGATGCTTTGCCACAGACGAATATCCGGAAATGCTGTTGCCCGATCATAGCCCTGATGAATACGTTTAATCTGCTGGTACAACTCACGATCAATGCGTTCAGCTGTCGACACAGCTTCTTGTCTGGCCATCTGATCGGTCTGATAGATCACGTAAGTGGCACTCGCCAGCAAGCAAAACAGGGTGATGAGTACGATTCTTAACAGCAGTAATAATTGCAGATTCATTCAGATAGACATTCAGAACGGTTATTCAAGTTTAGGCGTTGATGGACGGCAAGCATAGCCTTGATCTCCGTTCGGGAAATTTGCCCGACACGCTGCAATGCGCTTTTATTACCCTTAACATTCGTTACTATTGCTTTGAACCCAAAACAAGGGTGTCTATAAAAAGAATAATTTTTAGGAGAGACCAATGGAGATTTTATTGATTGGTGCGGTCGCAATGATTGCCGCTTTGATTTTGTCGGCCTGGCTGATGACCTTTGCGCGCTGGTTTCCCATCAAGGGTATCGATGGTGATTTTCTGGTGGATTACAAAACCATGATTCGTGCCCATATCGATTACGCGCTGATGGCGCTGTTCAGCTTAGGCTTCTATGGGTCAGCGATGGGTGCAGGAATAGCGTTACCTGTGATAGCCTGCTGGTGTGTTGCTATTGGCGGTTTTACGAATCCGACGATTTTTGTGGTCGCGGCATTCGATACAAACTTCTGGGATAAGAAACGCTGGAAAATATTCTCAGCGGTGAGTTTTGTCATCACTACGGTCGGTTTTGTCTGGATTGCAGCTACATTGCTGCAGTTTGCATTAGGACGTTTGGTCTAAAAATCAGAATGAGGGGATTGAGATAATGGCGGATTTGCAGCAATTTGAGACTGCACGCGAGCATGCGCTGGCAATGGAAAAAGTCGTCAATCAGGTCGTGATCGGTCAGGAGAAAGCGGTCAGATTGATTCTGATCGCCTTGCACTCACGTGGACACGTCCTGCTTGAAGGCGGTGTGGGGGTCGGTAAAACGACATTGCTTAGAGCCTTTGCTAAAGCCCTTGGCGGGGCTTTTGGCAGGATCGAAGGCAGCGTCGATTTGATGCCGAATGACCTGCTCTACAGTGCCTGGGTGAATGCCGACGGCAAACCGGTCATTGACCCCGGTCCACTAATTTCCAAAGGTGAAGAAACGGCTGTATTTTTCTTTAATGAGATCAACCGTGCGCGTCCTCAGGTCCAGTCCTTGCTGCTGCGCGCTATGGCAGAGAGAAGTGTTGATGCCTTTGGCAAGGAATTTCGTTTTCCGCATATGGTGGTATTTGCCGACAGAAATGCCGTCGAAAAAGAAGAAACTTTTGAGCTGAGTGCCGCGGCGCGTGATCGTTTTCTTTTTGAAATTAATATCAGTCGACCTGAGCAGGATGCCACACGTCGTAAGCTGATTTTTGACCCGGCGTTCCACGATGTCGATGCTTTGTTGGCCAGTGTGACCGAGCCTTTGCTGGATTACCGTGATTTGAACGAACTTGATACGCAGATCCAGAAAGCGATTTTTGTGTCTCCCGAAATTGAAAATTATGTGGTCCGCATCTGGGATGCCACTTGGCAGCCAGAAAAACTGGATCTACAGTTACCGGATATTTTTATCGAAGATCTAGTGGTGGCAGGCGCGAGTGTACGTGGTATGTCTGCACTGGTGCGTGCAGCTAAAGTATGCGCCTGGCTTGAGTCTAGAGACCATGTCTTACCGGAGGATATCCACACTGTGCTTCAAGCTGCATTAACGCACAGAGTGTTCTTGTCTCCGGTGTATGAAGGTCGTCGTGAAAAGATTATGCCGCTGTTCTTGTCGGCGCTTCGTGATCACATTCCCACACCCTAATGACCGATTCTATGTCACGACTGAACATTCAGCCGGAGGAATTTAGCTACCGGTTTCCGCACAAGGTTTATGGTCATGTGCCTGGAGCTCATACTGGCACCTCATTAGGCAGTGGTGATCGCTTTGCGGGGTTTGCTGATTTGTTTGATTACGCTGACCCGCGACGTCTCGATATACGGGCCAGTGTCAGAAATCAACTGGCTGACCCGTTGGCAACCGAACAACAACGATGGCTGGTGCGTCGTTACCAGCAACGTTCTGCCATTACTCTATGGTTGCTGGCTGATATTAGCCAATCAATGTCAGTCTCGAGTGAGGAGCACACCCGCCTGGCGAAATTGGCACATATGGTGGCGCATTCCGCGATTGGCTTTGGTGATCGCTTTGCAATGGCCAGCTTTGACAATGAGTGGCGGCAAGAGGTGTCGATCATGCCGACTCGGCAACGCAGTGCACCGATGCTGGCTGCTGATATGCTGCTGGCTGCGAACCCATCAAAAATAGCCGGGGCAGAAGGCCTGTTTCACAGTGCTGATTTGGTGACCAGCTCACACGCAATGGTATTTCTGGCTTCTGACTTCTGCTTTGATATCGAACTACTGGATCGCACCTTGCGTAAGTTGTCTCATTACACCGTTGTTCCGGTCGTCTGGCAGCATGATGATGTCGATCATATTCCATCACATGCCGGATGGACCGAGATCCGCGATTCAGAAACGGGTACTCGTCAAAGTGTCTGGATGCGGCCAAGTATCCAGCGACGCTGGCGCCAAATGATGGCAGATCACTTTGAGCAACTGACCAATTGTTTTATGCGTCATCGGGTCAGGCCGTTGTTTGTCAATGGTGATATCACTGCGCAGCAATTGACGCAGTATTTCTACACCATGAAAAAATCATAGGAATTTCATTCATGCGTTTTGTCAGCCTGTTATTGTTTTGTGTGTTGTCCTTGTCTGCCCTCGCCGATGAGCAAGTAGCCACGGCCAGTCTTGAGCGAAGCTGGGGCTTGCAGCTAGGGGATGAAGTTGTTTTGACCATCACTATGCCTGACCCAGCAATGACCATCGACAACAGTTCCCTGCCACAACGAGACCGTCGATATGGCGCATGGCTGCACCTTAACAGAACCGAGCTGACCGAGAACGGCTTAACAATGCACTTTCAGTTGATCAATGTGCCAATTGAAAAACAGGCACTTGAAACCCCTGAATTCACAGTGCGTACCACACAAGGCCAGTTTGTCTCAGTGCCGGGTGTGCCGATGACTATCGGCTCAATGTTGGCGGCTGACATCGGGGACATTCGCGCAGCGATGCTGGAAGCTGATCATGCATCGCTTGTCTTGGCAACTGATGCTGTCAGACAACAGATCCAGTTGGCTTTGTGGATGCTAATAGTGTCGCTGCTGGTGCTGGCGGCCTGGCATTTGGGTCTGCGACCACGCCATCGCAAACCATTTGTCAATGTTGTGTTTCAGTTGTTTTTGATGAAATGGCGTGGCCGAAAGGACGCAGATGTCGCCACACGTCTGCTGCATGAAGCTTTCAACCAGACTGCGGGTACGGTGATTGTCAATAGTCATCTTCAAGCTATCTGGGATGCCGCACCTTGGCTTGAACCTTTACAGGATAAGGTTGAACGGTTTTATCAGCAATCAACCGCCCACTTCTTTGCCAAAGAAGCGGCCAGTACCGTTGATTTCGATGAAATCTATGCACTTGCCAAAGCCTGCCGCGTAAGGGAGAAGCTGGCATGAGTGTTACTGGGTTTGGCTGGACAATGCCCTTCCTGCTGTTATTGCTGCCCTTGGCACTGTTACCCTGGCTTAACCAAAATCACGATAAAAAAGTCGCATGGGTGCGGCTGGTACCGGTCGATCCACTATCCAAAGCAATTTCTTTTCTGCTTAGGGCATTGGCAAGTTTAACCATTGTCGGACTCATTGTTGCCTTGGCTGGCCCCTTTGTGCCCGAGCAATTGGTTGATCGTTACGGGCAGGGCGCGGAGGTGGTCATTTTGGTAGACCGCAGTCGAAGTATGGATGATCCATTTGCTGTTGTGCATCAAGCAGCTATGCGAAGCCCACATGGTGATGACAGTCGTCGGCGTGTCTCCAAGGACTATCTGACGGAGTTTGTTAAACGCAGGCCCGATGATCGTTTTGGTTATGTGTTTTTCAGTGCCAACTCTCAGGAGTTATTGCCGCTTACCTACAGTCGTGATGCGATTCTTGCCACGATTGAAGCGGGGTCATTGGGACGGGGATTGTCTGATACCAATATTGGCAACGCACTCATCGAAGCCGCTGAGATGTTTGAGCGAGAGGTGTACCGTGGATCGCGTATCGTATTACTGATATCCGATGGTGGAGCGGTGATTCCAAAAGAAGAACAGGCCTACATCACCGAGCTGTATCGACAAAACAACCTAACGCTTTATTGGATTTTCCTGAGGCCAATGATGTCGATGACGCTGGAGCCGGGGGAGAATGATAACCTCTTGTGGGTCGACACAGTTGAACGGCGACTGCATGAGTTTTTCCAGGGGCTTGCTGTGCCATATCGAGCATTTGAAGCAGGTTCTATGGAAGATTTTGCCAACGCGATTGATGAGATAGACAGTCAGCAATATCAGACGCTGGTGGTTCAAGATACTCTGCCACGTCAGCCGCGTGCAGACCTCTTTTTGTGGTTAGCGATGCTTGCATTGCTGCTGCTAAGTGCATCACAGTTGTACACACTGTGGGGAGTGAGAAAAGCGCATGAATAAGAAATTAATGTTTCTGCATTGGGCAATAGTGCTGCTTGCTGTATTGTCGGCTGTGTGGTTGCTGATGGGCACGGCGAAGTTTTTGCAGTTTCAATCGGTGAACAGCTTCATTGCTGACCCTGGCGCAACTGAACAGACGCCGGGCTTGCCGCAGGCATGGTTTGCCAGAGCCATTGCTGATGCGGCTGAGGGTGACATCAACGCTGCCCGCGAAGCCTATACAATGAGTATGCTCAATGCCGAAGCGGCCATGTTAGCCTCCAGCTATTTCAATCGGGGGAATTTGAATTTCAAAGAAGCGATCGCTTTGATCAGTGATCACGGCGGCCACATTACACTGGTTGAACTGGCAAAACAGGACTACCGGATGGCTTTGCGTCTGGATCCTGATATGTGGGATGCCCGTTATAACCTGGAATTAGCACTCAGATTAGTGCCTGAAGATCCAACACTGGATGGCTTTTTTGAGAGAGAATTCATCAGTGAGGAGTTGTCGATAGAGAGCAAGGCATTCAAGGTTGACTTACCATGATGCACTTAGCCACTTGGCAACACTCAACCCATATTGCAATTAACATTCGGAATCGAGATGGCTGGGCGCACCATTAATTATCTGCAACGTATACGCCTTACGGCAGTGGCTATGTGCACCGCTGTTCTATTAATTATGGCAGCCTTGTGGTTTCCACATGTGGATCGCGATATCAAAGTCGTTGATACATTGTTTGTTATTGACATCACCGACAGTATGTTGAT
>SKGV01000138.1 GCA_007117275.1 Methylophaga sp. | reverse complement strand
GGCGCAATTCCGGTTCCTGAAAATACTTGACGATCCCATATGCGCCGCAGCTGGTATGGAAACATGCCGAGGATGGACTTGCAAAAATCAATGTGAAGGCTGTCATTATCGTCAAGAACAAATACCCGTACCGGTGTACCATCAGGCCAGACAGGGATGCGCATGGCGAATTTCGCTCGGACGGTGGTCAGTGTAAGTTCAGATACGGCTTGGTCCGGGTTAATGATGATTGATGTACCGAAGGCTGGTTGTGCTGATAAAAGTAACAGGATGAATGCTGCACATAACTTCCTAATTAACATTAGCTGCCGCATCCCCTGTTAGGCCCGCCCTTCCTCGCATGCAAATCCTACTAAGTATTTTCGAGCAAGACAAGTCAAGCATCGTAGCAGTTAGGTTTTTTTAATGACAAGCAGACGAGTCATCGATGCCGTATCATGCCAGCTTTGCCGGTTTTTACCCAGCCATTGCCAGTAGAAGCCCAAGCCCAGGCAAAGCCAAGAGACTATGGCTACGATAAAGCGCATCGCTGCTTGTTTCCAGCTGATATCCGAAGATGACCGGCTTATCAGATATACTTTCCAAGCGCGCATACCCAAAGTCTGCCCCCCATGTGTCCAGAACCAGCCATAAAAGAAAAAGCTAACCGCCAGCAAATAAACCACAAACACTGGGTTTTTGGCGCCAATTGCCTCGCCGCCATTGAACACTACCGCAACGAAACCTGCCAACAGTAGCACTGACAACAGTAGCATCAGGTCGTAGGCAATCACTGCAAAAAGTCTCAATGGGCTGGGTGTATCGGGCGTTTCTGGATTCATGACTGGTGGTTGTTTAAATGCTTTATTTGTGGGCGAAAACTGGCACATAAAGTATCATATTCGTTTTGTCTGCTGTGAATTGGGTTCTAAATGTTGCAATTGATTGGCCGTCCGGCTTTTTCTGCATTTCGTCTTGAAAAATTACGCGCTGCTATCCAGAGTGAGGTGCCCGCAGTCAGCGAAATTGAAGCCAAGTTTCGCTATTTTGTTGAGGCAGATGATGACAAACGCTTGTCGGCGGGTGCAGTTGAAGTGCTTGAATCCTTGCTGGAAGCCACTGTTGAAGGTGCGGAAACAGACTCTGCTGAGCAATTGTTCTTGGTTGTGCCGCGTCCCGGCACGATCTCACCTTGGTCGAGCAAGGCCACTGATATAGTCCACAACAGCGGTTTGTCAGATGTTCGCAGAGTCGAACGTGGTATCGCTTTCAAAATCAAACTCAATGCACCACTCAGTAGCGAACATTTCAAACGTGTCAGTGCGCACCTGCATGACCGCATGATTGAAACTGTCTTTGATAATGTCGAAGATACTGAGCGATTGTTTATGCACACATCGCCACGACCGCTGCAATCAATCGATATACTCAATGGCGGCCGACAGGCGCTGGCACACGCTAACCAGTCGCTTGGTCTGGCATTGGTGGATGATGAAGTGGATTATTTGTATGACAACTTCGCAGCGTTGAGACGAAATCCAAACGATATCGAACTGATGATGTTTGCTCAGGCAAACTCTGAGCATTGCCGACACAAGATTTTTAAAGCCGATTGGATCATTGACGGCAAGGTGCAATCACGCAGTTTGTTTGACATGATTCGTAACACCCATGATCTACATCCAGACGGTGTGGTGAAAGCCTACAATGACAATTCTTCGGTCATTGAAGGACCGCGCAGCCACCGCTTTCAGGTCGATATGGCTGATAATCATTATTGCTATGAGGGTGAAGTCCAGCACATCCTGATGAAGGTTGAGACACACAATCACCCGACAGCGATTTCTCCTTTTCCCGGGGCGGCAACCGGTGCGGGTGGTGAAATTCGTGATGAAGGTGCAACAGGCCGTGGCTCCAAGCCCAAGGCTGGTTTGACCGGCTTTACCGTGTCAAATCTACAAATTCCTGGCTTTGAACAGCCCTGGGAAACACCCTATGGCAAACCTGCCCGCATGGCGTCGGCATTAGAAATTATGATTGATGGACCTCTGGGTGGCGCGGCATTTAACAATGAATTTGGTCGGCCGAACCTGTGTGGTTATTTTCGCACCTATGAAGCCAAAGTAGCTTCTGATAAAGGCTTTGAAGTGAGGGGTTACCATAAACCCATCATGGTCGCAGGCGGCATGGGTACTATCCGTCCTCAGCATGTTGAAAAACATATTATGTCGCCAGGGACACAGCTGATTGTGTTGGGTGGTCCGGCAATGTTAATCGGTTTGGGTGGTGGTGCGGCGTCTTCGGTGAGCTCTGGCACCAGTGATGAGGGGCTTGATTTTGCCTCGGTTCAGCGTGGTAATCCTGAGATGGAACGACGTTGTCAGGAAGTCATTGATCGGTGTGTTGCTCTAGGAGATAACAACCCTATCGTATCCATTCATGATGTCGGTGCCGGTGGTTTGTCCAACGCTTTCCCAGAGCTGGTCGATGACAGTGGTCGAGGCGGTCGCTTTGAATTACGCGTGATTCCCAATGATGAGCCCGGTATGTCACCGATGGAAATTTGGTGCAATGAATCTCAAGAACGTTATGTGCTGGGTATCCCACCAGAAGCTGTAGAAATCTTTCATGCCATCTGCGATCGTGAGCGTTGTCCTTGGGCGATTGTTGGTGAGACAACCAGTGAACAACATTTACTGTTAGGTGATGCCGTGTTTGACAACAAACCTATCGACATGCCGTTGTCATTGCTGCTAGGTAAACCGCCGAAAATGTTGCGTGATGTCAAACATCACAGCAAACCAAAAACCGAACTGGATATGACCGGCGTAACCGTCACAGCAGCGCTGGAACGTGTTCTCAAATTGCCCTCAGTGGGCAGTAAGAGCTTTCTTATCACGATTGGTGATAGAAGCGTCACTGGCTTGGTCGCCAGAGATCAGATGGTAGGCCCTTGGCAGGTTCCGGTCGCGGATTGTGCTGTGACACTTGCCGATCATCATGGTTTGTTAGGCGAAGCCATGGCGATGGGCGAGAGAACGCCACTGGCGGTAATCGATGCGCCGGCGTCAGGTCGAATGGCCATTGGTGAAGCGATTACCAATATCGCTGCTGCCGACATAGCTCAGCTTAGCGATATCAAACTGTCGGCTAACTGGATGGCTGCCTGCGGTCATGGTGGAGAAGATGCCTTGCTGTTTGACACTGTCAAGGCAGTTGGCATGGAATTGTGTCCACAACTTGGTATTGCCATTCCGGTAGGCAAAGACTCTTTGTCAATGAAAACGGTGTGGCAAGATGCAGGCGAAACTAAAACAGTTACCTCACCCTTATCCCTGATTATCAGTGCATTCGCTCCGGTCACAGATGCCAGCAAAACGCTGACGCCGCAACTGAGAGCCGATCTGGGCGAAACGCGATTGGTCTATGTCGATCTTGGTCATGGCCATAATCGACTGGCTGCTTCAGCGTTGGCTCAGGTGTATCAGCAAACCGGAAATCGAGTACCGGATGTTGATGACGCCATCACAATCAAGCGATTTTTCAGCGCCATTCAGTCATTACGACAAGCTTCATTGTTACTTGCTTATCATGACCGCAGCGATGGTGGTTTGATCACAACACTCTGTGAAATGGCCTTTGCGGGGCACTGCGGGCTTGAAATCGATCTGAATCAGTCTGGTAGCGATGTGCTGTCGTTATTGTTCAATGAAGAACTGGGTGCGGTGATTCAAGTGCCCGCGCAACAACTTTCAGACGTCATGTCGGTGCTTGAGCAGCATGAACTTGACAAGCACAGCCATGTGATTGGTCAACCGTCGACCGTTCAAACCATTCGTATCAGTGTTAACGGTGAACTGGTGCTTGAACAACGGAGAAGCACCCTGCAACGCATGTGGGCTGAGACTAGTTATCGCATGCAATCTTTGCGTGATAATCCAGACTGCGCTGAGCAAGAGTTCACCGCACTGGCAGATGAAAATGATCCCGGACTACATGCCAAACTCAGTTTTGATCTGACAGAGCAGGTGGCAGCACCCTATATTATGAGTGGTCATCGTCCGAAAATGGCTATCCTGCGTGAACAGGGCGTAAATGGGCAACTGGAGATGGCTGCAGCATTTGATCATGCTGGTTTCTCGGCAATCGATGTCCACATGAGTGACATTGTTGAAGGACGGGTATCGCTGAAAGACTTTAAAGGTCTGGTTGCCTGTGGTGGTTTTTCCTACGGTGATGTACTGGGTGCGGGACGTGGTTGGGCCGGCACCGTGTTGCATAATCATCGTGCCCGAGATGAGTTTGCAGCCTTTTTCGAGCGTCAGGATACCTTCTCACTGGGTGTATGTAACGGGTGTCAGATGCTATCTCAATTGAAAGCGTTGATTCCAGGCAGCGAACATTGGCCAAGATTTAGTCGAAACCTGTCAGAGCAGTTCGAGGCACGCTTCTCACTTGTGGAGGTGACTGAATCACCGTCGATTCTGTTACAGGATATGGCAGGATCTGTCATGCCGATTGCAGTAGCTCATGGCGAAGGTCGCGCTGATTTCAGCGAGACAGGAAATAGTGAACGGGCATTGATGGCCATGCGTTATCTTGATAATTATGCAAGACCCACCGAGCGTTATCCATTTAATCCCAATGGTTCTGCCAATGGTCAGACTGGCTTTACCACCACAGATGGCCGCGTCACCATTATGATGCCGCATCCTGAGAGGGTGATTCGCGCAGTACAACACTCCTGGCATCCGGATGAATGGCAACAGGATGCACCGTGGTTAAGACTATTCCAAAATGCCCGACGTTGGGTTGGTTAAAGGCGCATCTTTCGGTAACGCACAATCGCCACATCATCAGCAGGCAGTATCAGTCTGCCTGCTAATTGCTGAGTTGCTTGTTGTTTTTAGCCACAGCTTATCGCTAGTGTCAGCCTCATTTCGAGGCTGGCGACAACTGAAGCTCGTGGTGAATTAAAGCGCCTTGAGTGCCTCTAGGACTTCGTCTAGGTGGTGTTTGACTTTGACGTTGCGCCATTCGCGGATAAGTTTGCCCTCGGTGTCTATCAAAAAAGTGCTACGAACGATGCCCATGTACTCACGGCCGTAATTCTTTTTCAGTTGCATCACTCCAAATAGCTGACAAACGGCTTCGTCACTGTCTGACAGTAACTCAAACGGAAAGCACTGTTTAGCCTTGAAGTTTTCATGCGCGCGCAGACTATCTTTAGAAACGCCAACAATGACGGTGTTATGTGCGTCGAACTTATCGATGTTGTCGCGAAAGTTCTGACCCTCTAGCGTGCAGCCGGGTGTGTTGTCTTTGGGATAGAAGTAGATCAGGATATTTTTACCGCGATAATCCGAGAGTTTGAAGGTTTTATCGCTGGTTGAAGCCACCTCAAAATCAGGAACTTGCAGGCCTGTTTCGATGTTTGACATTACGACCGTCTCCAATGTGTTTTAATGGTAAATGATTACCTTACACAAGCCAGTCGGATCTTGTCATCTTAAGGTGGGCGAAGTACCATGCGTGTTTATTTTCTGGAGTCTTGTGGATATGTTGAGCGGCAGCATGGTTGCACTGGTGACACCGATGCGCGCAGATGGCAGCATCGACAGTCACAGCCTCCGCGATCTGATTGACTTCCATATTCACAGTGGCACCGATGCAATCGTCGCAGTTGGCACTACCGGTGAGTCTGCAACACTGGATGTTGAAGAACATTGTGATGTGATTCGCCAAGTGGTCGAGCATGTTGCCGGGCGTGTTCCAGTTATTGCAGGCACAGGTGCTAACTCAACCTCAGAAGCGATTGAGCTCACAGAATATGCCAAACAGCTGAACGCTGATGCCGCTTTGCTGGTCACACCTTATTACAACAAGCCAACACAAGAAGGCCTATATCAGCATTACAAGGCAATTGCGCAAGCAGTAGATATACCGCAAATTTTATACAATGTCCCCAGTCGAACAGCATGCGACTTACTGCCTGAAACTGTTGCTAGATTGTCGAAAATCGATAACATCATCGGCATCAAAGAAGCAACGGGTGATGTCAGCAGAGTCAAGCAGCTTCAGTCACTCTGCGCAGACGACTTTGAGCTGTACACTGGTGAGGACGCCAATACAGTTGACTTTATATTAGCAGGCGGGCGAGGCGTGATCTCGGTCACAGCCAATGTCGCAGCTGCGGCAATGCACACCATGTGTCAGGCGGCGCTAAACGGTGATGAGTCCAAAGCTAGAGCCATTAACGAGACGTTGACGCCCTTGCATCGAACACTGTTTGTTGAATCAAATCCAATCCCAGTCAAATGGGCATTGAATGAAATGGGGCTTATCCCACCCGGTATCAGGCTTCCGATGACGGTCTTATCTGAGCAACACCATGCAGCGGTGCGTCAAGCATTACGCACTGCGGGTGTTCTAAATCACTAATTGAGCGAACTTAATTAATGAATGCAAAAAGCTTTAAAAACACTTTTCTGACACTTTTCGTTGGTATTGCGGTCACTGGCTGCGGCGCTCTGGAACGTGTTGTCCCCGACAATAGCGAAAATTATCGTCGCGCCGACACAATGCCAGCACTGGAAATTCCCCCAGATTTGAGCACAGCCAGGATCAATGATGACATTGCTGGTACTCGTCAAAGCACGGCAACTTTTTCTGAATATGAAGAAGCCTCCAACAATCCCTTGGCTGCCCGTTACAACATAGTTTCAGAGGCCAGAGTCACATTGACCGGTGATGGTGATGACCGCGTGCTGACTGTGCCCGGTGAACGCGAACAAACCTGGCAGCGCGTCAACGCGTTTTGGGCAGAGCAACGTATCGGTGTTCGCCGTGCCGATGAGCGTATTGGTTTGATGGATACAGAGAGTGACACAGAGGGATATTCGTATCGCTTGCGTATGGAGCGTGCTGACACTGGACGTTCGGCACGCATCAGACTGACGGGTCGTGATGAATCCAATATCAATCGTCAAAAAGACGAGGCGATGATGCGTCAACTGGCAGATTACCTCGGCACTTTGATGCAACAGGAACGGCAAATTGCACAAGCAAGACAAGCCACACAGCCTGGGCAGACCAGTGTTCGTGTGACAATGGTTGACGATGGTGACGGTCAGCAACTACTCGTTCAGCAAGAGTTTAGTGATGTTTGGGGGCGTGTCGGTCGAGTGCTAGATACGCGTGGTTTCCGGGTTGAAGATCGTGATCGCACGCGTGGCACTTACTTCGTTCGCTACATCGATCCATTTAGTGAAGTTGAGCGTGAAAAACGAGGTCTGGTCAGCCGCTTGGCTTTCTGGCGCAGTCCAGCCAGCGTAGCACCTGAAGAGTATTACTACATTCGATTGTTGTCGGATGCTTCCGATACGAGAATCATCATTCTCGATGCAGATGAACGCCGCAGCTCTAGCGAAACCGCCACACGTCTGCTGGAACTGTTGCAGGAACAGCTGACACAATAATGCGCTTCGCCTCGATTGGTAGCGGCAGCCGAGGCAACGCAACCATCATCCAACATGGAAAAACCACACTCATGGTTGATTGTGGTTTTTCTGCGCGGGAAACTGAAAAGCGTCTGCAACGGCTGGGCTTGGATGCACAGCAATTGACCGCATTGCTGGTCACCCATGAACACGCGGACCATGTCAATGGCGTTCGTGTGCTGGCAATGCGCTATAAACTGCCAATTTACGCTACTCGAGGCACCGCCTCATGTTTGGCTGATGATGTGCAGTCGCACATCAGGGAAATTGGCTTTGATGAGCCAATTGCTATCAACGACATAGGCGTTACACCCTATCCGGTTCCCCACGATGCGCGAGAACCCAGTCAGTTTGTATTTGAGTCAGGTCAACACAAGGTCGGTTTATTGACTGATACTGGCAGTAGTACACCGATTATCGAGGCGGCTCTGAATGAATGTGATGCACTCATGCTGGAAGCCAATCATGACGCTGAAATGCTCGAGCATGGTGACTATCCTGACCATCTGAAATATCGTGTGGCGGGTCGCTTTGGACATCTCAACAATGCGCAGTCAGCGGCGCTGCTAGCAAAAATTAATACGCAAAAGTTGCAACACATTGTGGCTATGCACCTGAGTGAAAAAAATAATTCGCCTGAGATCGTAGCGCCACTGTTTGCAAATGCTTTAAATTGTCAGCAAGACTGGATTGGTATTGCTAATCAGGACACCGGCTTTGGTTGGCGTCAAACCTTGTAACCCTTCATAGAGAACGTACATGGAAAAACTTCAGCAACTTTACACCGGCAAAGCAAAAAGTGTTTACGCCACCGCCAATCCGGATTATGTCGTTCTGAGCTTTCGCGATGATACCTCAGCATTCGATGGTGAAAAGGTTGAACAACTGAGCCGTAAGGGCGAAATCAACAATAAATTCAACGCGTTTATCATGCAAAAACTGGCAGAAGCCGGTATTCCCACACACTTCGAAAAGCTGATAAACCCAACTGAATCACTCGTCAAACACATGCAAATGATTCCGGTGGAATGTGTTGTCCGAAACGTTGCCTCAGGCAGCTTGGTAAGACGTTTGGGCGTTGAAGACGGAATGCAGCTGACACCTCCGGTGTTTGAGTTTTTCTTGAAAAATGACCGTCTGCATGATCCGATGATCAATGACTACCACATTGCGACGTTTGGCTGGGCTACAGACCAGCAGGTTGCGCGCATGAAAGCACTCACCTTTGAAGTTAATCAGGTGCTCAAACAGCTGTTTAGCGATGCCGGCATGATTCTGGTGGACTATAAACTTGAGTTTGGCGTGTTCAAAGATGAAGTCTGTTTGGGCGACGAGTTCAGCCCGGATGGATGTCGCCTGTGGGATGCACAAACGCATAAAAAATTGGATAAGGATCGGTTTCGTCAAGGGCTGGGCGGCGTGATTGAAGCTTATGAAGAAGTCGCCACTCGAATCGGTGTTCCAATTTAGCCCGGCCCCCGCGCATTGCCAATCAGTCGTGCAATACTCTAGCAATAGTGTGTCAAACGGATGGCAGCCTTGACATATTGCGTTGACCATTCAACGCTGAAAAGCCACTATATCAGCCAGTCGTATGAACGCGCGGCATCGGGAATAGCAGCGTCTCAGTAACTTATTCGCCGTGGAATAATACCTAATGAAGGTTTTAGTGTTTGGTGGAGCTGGCTACATCGGCTCACATGTATGCAAATATCTGGCTAAACATGGTCACGAGCTGACTGTGTTTGACAACCTCAGCACCGGGCATGCTGAAGCCGTCTGCTGGGGAAACCTGGTGCAGCAAGATATCCTCGATCCACACGCGATTGTCGATTGCCTCAGTCAGTATGGGCCGTTTGATCTCATCATGCACTTTTGTGCCAAATCATTGGTCGGTGAATCGGTAACTTCACCGGAGATCTATTATCGCAACAATGTTGTTGGCACTATGAATATCCTGGATGCGATGCTGGCAACATCTCACCAGCGCATTATCTTTTCTTCTACTGCTGCAGTTTACGGTAATCCACAACAATCGCCGATCGATGAGCATCATCCTAGATTGCCAATCAATCCCTATGGCCAGTCCAAAAAAATGGTCGAGCAAATGTTGCAAGATTATGCCACCGCCCACGGTCTGGATTCTGTATCACTGCGCTACTTCAATGCCTGTGGCGCGGATCCTGAAGCAGATATTGGCGAGAGTCATCAACCTGAAACTCACTTGATACCTAATGTGCTGAAATCGCTGGTAAGCCCAAGCAGGAATGTCCTGAAGATTTTTGGCGACCAGTATCCAACGGCAGATGGCACCTGCATAAGAGACTATATTCACGTAAACGACCTGGCAGAGGCGCATTTGCTGGCGGGTGAGTTTTTATTCAATCATGCCGGTGCGTTTGCGTTTAACCTTGGTAACGGCAGTGGCTTTAGTGTTTTGGATGTAGTCAAGACTGCTTGTAAGGTTACCGGCCGTGACATCCACTATCACATCGAAGCACCCAGAGCAGGTGATCCTCCCATTCTGGTCGCCAATGCCCAACTGGCACAGCAGCAATTGGACTGGAAACCCCAATACACTTCATTGGAAGCGATCATCGAAACCGCATGGCGTTGGCATCAAAATGAACACTTCTGAATAAGACAGGCCATGTTTCACTCACATTCTTCGCTGGCGCCGCTTGCTGATATGGCTGTTGCCAGCTAGATAGAACCCCAAGCAGTTCATGGGATAGTTCGCGCAGTATGCCG
>SKGV01000152.1 GCA_007117275.1 Methylophaga sp. | reverse complement strand
TGCTGGGCCGCCATGCGTGCCAGGTGTTATTGACGGCATCAAAGGATGCTTCAAGTACCTCAATGGTCTCAGCTGCCTTTTCAGGGCTGACACCGAAAAGGCTGACATCTATTTCAGTACCAAACGCTAGAAACTTGGCCTGCAGCGCACGCTCAGGTTCACCGCAGCCACTCAGTAGTGTGGTCAGTAAAAGTGCAGTCAGGATAGCCTTGAGTCTTAGTTTCATTGTGTCTTCTCGATAGCAGTTATCAGATCATCAGCGATGTTGAGCTTGAATGCTTTGTCTAGTTCGCGAATGCAGGTGGGACTGGTGACATTTATTTCTGTTAAATAGTCGCCAATGACATCCAGCCCGACAAAAAACAGTCCTTTTTGCTTTAAGGTAGGGCCAACTTGTTGGCAGATCCAGCGATCACGCTCGGTTAAAGGCCTGCCCTCGGCACTTCCACCGGCCGCCAAGTTGCCTCTCGTTTCGCCTGCGGCGGGGATTCGGGCAAGCGCGTAGGGTATGGGTTCACCATTGATCATCAGGATGCGTTTGTCGCCATCACCAATTTCGGGTAAGTATTTTTGTGCCATCACTGACTTGGTTCCCTGTTCAGTTAAGGTTTCGACAATCACGGAAAAGTTCGGGTCGCCCTGATCGATGCGAAATATTGAAGCACCCCCCATGCCATCCAGTGGTTTGACGATGATCGCGCCTTGTTGTTGCTGAAATTGACCAATCAGATGCTTGTGGCGGGTGACCAGCGTGGGTGGGCAGCATTGAGGGAACCATGCCGTGAACAGTTTTTCATTGGCATCACGCAGGCTGCGTGGATCGTTGATAACTCTGACACCTGCCGCCTGGGCCTGTTCTAACAGGTAGGTGCTGTAGATGTACTCCATGTCAAATGGCGGATCCTTGCGCATCAGGATGACATCCAGTGACCGCAGCGGCAGCGTTTCTTGTTCACCCAGTTGATACCAGTTGTGCGCATCTTCTTTGACGCTAAGGCTACGTATTTCAGCGCATACCTCTCCATTGCTCAAGAAGACATCCTGCTGTTCCATATAGCGCAAATTCCAGCCCCTGGCCTGTGCTGCCAATAGCATAGCGAAACTGCTGTCCTTTTTGATGTTGATGGCACTGATTGGATCCATCACGATGCCGAGTGTCTTGCTCATGCTTATTCCTGAACGTTTTGGTGGATAAATTGTACCTGATTTCGACCACAATTCCGGACAATCCAAAGCGCTTCAATCTACTTGACAACATGCAACAGCTCTTCGGTATGAGCTATAATTAACGACATTTTTTTCAGGACTATGTGGCCCGAAACTCATGACAACAGCAATGCAGCCAGTGGCTGAAACGCCCAAAACTTTTCAAGAACTTATCTTGCGCCTTCAGCAGTATTGGGCTGAGCAGGGCTGTGTCTTGCTTCAGCCGTATGATATGGAAGTGGGTGCGGGGACATTTCACCCGGCTACATTCCTGCGGTCGATTGGCCCGGAGCCTTGGAGTGCCGCTTATGTTCAACCCTCGCGTCGCCCAACAGACGGTCGCTATGGCGATAATCCAAACCGCCTCCAGCACTACTATCAATTTCAAGTCGTGATCAAGCCCTCACCACTTAATATCCAAGAGCTCTACCTAGGCTCACTAAATATGCTTGGACTAGATACTTCAGTACACGATGTCCGTTTTGTTGAAGACAACTGGGAGTCACCTACTCTGGGCGCCTGGGGACTGGGCTGGGAAGTCTGGCTGAACGGTATGGAGGTGACACAGTTCACCTATTTCCAACAAGTGGGTGGCCTTGAGTGTCAGCCAGTGACGGGTGAAATTACCTATGGTCTGGAACGGATTGCAATGTATTTGCAGGGTGTAAGCAGCGTTTACGACCTGCTCTGGGCGGATGGTCCCCTGGGTAGAGTGACCTACGGTGATGTGTTTCACCAGAACGAAGCAGAAATGTCCGCCTACAATTTTGAACAAGCCAATGTGGAACAGTTGTTTTTGATGTTTGATCACTGTGAAAAAGAGAGTGAGCGAATGATTGCTGCTGGCTTGCCCCTACCTGCCTATGAACTGGTTTTAAAAGCATCACACACCTTTAATTTGCTGGATGCTCGCAAGGCCATCTCAGTGACTGAAAGACAACGCTTTATCTTGCGAGTCCGAACTCTGGCACGAGCGGTTGCTCAAGCATACTACGAACGTCGCGAATCACTCGGTTTTCCGATGCTTAACGCTGATAGATCGGAGATCCAGGCATGAGCGATACATGTGATTTATTGATCGAGCTGGGCACTGAAGAGTTACCGCCAACCTCGCTAGCAAAGTTGTCAGAGGCTTTTGCCGAACATTTTTCAGCACAATTAACCCAGGCAGGCCTTGAGTTTAAGCAGGTCATACCTTACGCCAGTCCTCGTCGATTGGCGCTGGTGGTGGAGTCGCTGCAAGTGAGTCAAGCAGACCGCCACATTGAGCGTCGTGGCCCTGCGCTGACGGCTGCCTTTGATGAAGAAGGTAACCCAAGCAAAGCGCTTATCGGATTTGCAGGATCTTGTGGTGTCAGTGTAGATGATCTGGATACCACGGAAACAGATAAAGGTGCATGGCTGGTATATAGACAGCTGCAAGTCGGCGCAGCAACGGCCACATTGTTGCCATCGATGATCGAGCAGGCATTGCACCTGCTGCCTATCGCCAAACGCATGCGCTGGGGAGCATTGTCCGATGAATTTGTCAGACCAGTGCACTGGCTGATCGTGTTATTTGGCGAAGAAGTGATTCCGTGTCAGTTGTTAGGTGTGACATCTGGTCGTGACACGCTTGGTCATCGCTTTCATCATCCGCATAAAATTTCTATTGCCACGCCAACGACCTACGCACCCCAGTTGCAAACGGAAGGTCATGTCATGGTGGATATGACGGCCCGTCGTGAAGCGATTCGCGGTCAGGTGATGGAGCTGGCACAGCAACTCGGTGGCGAAGCGGTGATCAATCCTGACCTGCTAGACGAGGTCACGGGGCTGGTTGAATGGCCATGTGCCTTGTCAGGAAGTTTTGATTCGAAATTCCTGGCATTACCGGCGGAAGCGCTGATCTCATCCATGGAAGGACATCAAAAGTATTTTGCGGTTCGTACGCCAGACGGCCAACTACTGCCGAACTTCATCACTGTCAGTAACATCGAGAGTCGTGATCCTGCGCAAGTGGTCGCCGGCAATGAGCGAGTGATATTGCCAAGACTGAGTGATGCCGCGTTTTTCTGGGATACAGATCGCAAGTCACCGCTGGCGGCCCGAGCGGATAAATTGAAAACCATTGTGTTTCAGCACCAGTTGGGCAGCCTGTATGACAAATCACAGCGCGTTGCCAAGTTGGCCGAGCAATTGGCTGAGTGGCTGGGTGCAGATGCCCAACTGGCGGCTAGAGCCGCTGAGTTGGCCAAGTGCGATCTGGTGACGGAGATGGTCGGCGAATTTCCCGAACTACAGGGCATCATGGGTCGCTATTACGCCAGACTTGACGGTGAAAATCCTGAGTTAGCCGATGCACTGGATGAGCAATATTTACCCAGATTCGCTGGTGATAAGTTACCTGAAACGCGCACTGGCCAGATTCTGGCAATTGCCGAAAAGCTCGATACCTTGGTCGGCTTGTTTGGCATTGGTCAGCCACCCAGTGGCGTCAAAGACCCCTTTGCCCTGCGTCGTGCGGCGTTGGGCATGTTGCGGATCGTCATTGAACGTGAATTGGATATTGATCTGCTAAAGATGTTGCACAGTGCAGAAACTAATCTCCAAGACCTATTGACAGAAGCAAACAGCAGCCAAGCGGTAATGCAGTATTGTTATGAACGCCTGCGGGCATACGTTACCGAACAGGGCTTTCGACCAGACGAATATGAGGCCGTATTGGCGCTGCAACCGGTTCGTCCGCTTGACTTTATGCAGCGTCTGCGCGCAGTTGCCCATTTTAGAGGACTACCAGAAGCAGAGCTGCTGGCGGCTGCCAACAAACGTATTGCGAATATCCTGCGCAAAAATAATGACCAAAGTCATGACATTGCTGTTGATGTCAGTTTGCTGCAAGATGAAGCAGAAAAATCGCTGGCGGCAAAACTGACTGATGTGACGGCAGCGTTGACACCGTTGATGGTGAGTACTGACTATGCCGCTGCCTTGACTTTGCTGGCGACACTGCGCGATTCGATTGATAGATTTTTTGAGGATGTGATGGTGATGGCTGAAGATCCAGCTATTCGCCGCAACAGACTGGCTTTATTGAATCAGCTGCGGACGCTGTTTTTGCGCGTGGCGGATATTTCTGCTCTGCAAGTGTGAGTCGGGTCCACAGCGTCAAGCTGACCGCTCGGCCATGCCGTTGATGTTCAACCCGCTTATTAGATGGAGGCAGCGATGTCATTGATACTGTTAGATAGAGATGGTGTGGTCAATCATGACTCGGCTGATTTCATCAAGTCCCCTGCTGAGTGGGAGCCCATTGACGGCAGTCTCGAAGCAATTGCCCGATTGAATCAGTCGGGTTACCGAGTGGCAGTGATTAGCAATCAGTCTGGCATTGCGCGTGGCTTGCTGGATATTGAAACATTGAATCGAATTCACAGCAAAATGCGTCGCATCTTGGCGCAGTTAGGCGGAAAAATCGAAGCAGTGATGTTTTGTCCGCACGGACCTGAAGATAATTGTCACTGTAGAAAACCTCAACCAGGGATGCTGAACGATCTGGCCCATCGGCTACGCGTCAGTTTGGATAATGTCCCCGTTGTGGGTGATTCCCTTCGTGATTTGCAAGCCGCACAAGCCGTTGGTGCAACACCGATACTGGTTAAGACCGGCAAAGGCAAAAAAACCCTCAAGCAGGGCATTCCAGAAGGCGTTGCTGTCTATAAAAATCTGGCAGCCGTTGCGGATGCCTTGTTAGGTAGTAAACCCTGATGTTACTGGTAAGATCTGCCATTTTTGTGCTGCTGCACATCATCACCGCAGTCATCTTTTGTTTCATTTCCATCTTCGTCTGGCCGTTTCCCTTCAAAATACGCTACACAGTGATGACGCGGTGGGCGCGGTTGAACTTATGGCTATTAGCGAAAATCTGCCGAATTGAGTACCAAGTTACTGGCCGAGAGAATATTCCAGATGGCCCCTGCGTTATTCTATGTAAGCATCAGTCGAGTTGGGAAACGCTGGCGCTACAGTCAGTGTTTCCGCCTCAGGTCTGGGTACTGAAGCGGGAATTACTATGGTTGCCATTTTTTGGCTGGGGATTAGCGTGTTTGAATCCGATTGCAATTGATCGCAGGGCAGGCAAAAAAGCGCTTCAACAGGTCATCGACCAGGGTAAACAGCGACTTGACTCGGGTAAATGTGTCGTGGTTTTTCCGGAGGGTACTCGAGTACCCGTTGGGCAGATAGGACGATTCGGAATCGGCGGTGCGAAGCTGGCCACCGAAACGGGATATCCAGCGGTCCCGGTGGCGCATGATGCGGGCAAGGTATGGCCTCGTCACGGCTTTATAAAATACCCTGGCGTGATTAGCCTGGTGGTTGGCAGCCCGATTAGCACTGAGGGTAATTCGGCATCGGAGGTCAATCGACTAGTGCAGGATTGGATGTTCGAGCAGATGACCAAGCTTGAGGGCGCGCCACCCCAGATCAAGGATAAGAATCAACAGAATGCATGAGTCGCTGTGCTTAAAGGACATCGTCTACATCGCGCCAGCTTGATAGTTGAAATGAGAGAAACAGCACGCCTGATTGCGATCACAGCCCAAGCATCTTGATAGCGTTAGCTGTGGCTAAAGCTGAAGGTGATGACACTTAGCAAGCTGCAGCGCATTCTCAGCCGCGTATTAATGATGCTGACCACACGAGTGAATGTGTCATTCACATTCACTCGTGTGGTCAGCCAAGCTTTATCGGAAGTTGCGCAGCGCGTTAATGCGATCTTCAGTTTTCGGGTGCGTCATCAGCAATGCGCTCAGGCCACCACGCCCGCCTGAAATACCAAAGGCATGCAGCTGATCTGGTAATGGCTGGTTTGCAGTTCCAGCAAGCCTCTGTAACGCAGCAATCATCTTGTTAGGCCCGACCAGTCGTGCAGCCCCAGCGTCCGCACGATATTCACGTTGACGGCTGAACCACATTACGATGACGCTGGCAAGAATACCCAAAACAAGTTCCGCAATGATCGACGTGATCCAAAAAGCCGGTCCATGACCGCGTTCTGTTTTAAATACCAGCCGATCTACCAAGTGGCCGATAACACGTGACAGGAAAATCACAAAGGTATTCACAACGCCCTGAATCAGGGCCATCGTCACCATATCGCCGTTGGCAATGTGGCTGACCTCGTGCGCCAATACTGCTTCAACCTCATCGCGGGTCATGGTTTGCATTAGACCGGTGCTGACGGCAACCAGTGCGTCATTTCGTTTCATACCTGTGGCAAAGGCGTTGGGATCAGGTGCGTTGTAGATGGCCACTTCAGGCATGCCAATGCCAGCCTGCTGAGCTTGTCGCCGAACAGTTTCAACCAACCAGCGTTCGGTTTCGTTTCGGGGCGATTCGATGACCTGAGCGCCAGTCAAGCGTTTAGCCGTCCATTTGGAGATGGCCAGTGAAATAAACGAACCTGTAAAGCCAATCACGGCTGCAAAAACCAGCAGTGAATTCAAGTTGAGATTAGTGCCGCTTTCATCGAGCAGACTCTCGATCCCAAGCAAGCGCATGGTGATACTCAACACTGCCAGAATGGCAATATTGGTCGCCAGGAATAACATGATTCGTTGCATAAACAGTGTCCTCGGAATTAAATTTTTAAAAAAGATGGGTAATCAGTGCAGTTTTTTCAAGCTCGGCGCGATTTTTTCGCGGAAAAACTGACGTTGTTGTTCCAGTCTTTTAAGGCGCTCGGCGCTGTCTGCTGCGTTAATGCACAGACTGCAGACAGGATCTCCCTCTGCAAAGGTGGTGCCTGGCGCCGGAATATCACAAAAGTCTCTGGGCCAATCGATGTCGTCCGGTATGCTCAGTGCTTGAACGGCAAAAAAATGATATAGCAAACCGTACGACATTTTCATGTCGGGTAAATTCTTTGGTGCAGCTATCTGCCAATGTAGCCAGTCCAGGCTGTCTGGCAATAGTTGGCAGGAGGCGCTGGGCCTTGGATTTAGTTCCAGTAGTAGCAGCTGTCCAGCGTCGCTGATCATGAAATCCAGACTGTTCAGGCCGCGTAAGTTCAGTCTTTGCTGAAGTTTTTTGATGGCATGCATCACCGTCTGTTGCAGCTCTGCGGCTAGGTTTGGGTGATTGTACAGCGTTTGTAGGCGGAAATCGCCGCTGTTCTCAGCAACACAAATCTGCTGATTGAACATTAACAGTCTTGCTTGATGGTCTGCGTCGATGACAAACAGCGCGGAATAACTACTCCCCTGAATATGGCGCTGTAGATACTGTGTAGAGTGACTGATGCTCTGCTCGCTTTGGATGTGTGAGCCACCCCAGGCTGCGGCATCTTTCACTAACCACGCTCCTATCGTCTCAGTTTGGTATGACACTTCCGGGTAGGGGAGTTGCAGGGAATCCAACAGTGCAAACCATTGGCTCGGCTGACAAAGCTGGCTGCATACCGATGCTGAGTTTGCTGTTTGGTGAATGTGTTCAGGCAAATCTGTCAGCGTTTGGTACAGAGACTCTATGCCTGTGCCAATGACCAGATAGGCTGGTTCGCCACATGATAAATGGTCGATGGTGTCTCGAAGTTGTTGACAGTCGAGGGTTTCGATAGCTCCAAGCCTGATGAATTGCTCGCAGTGCTGGACAGCATCACTATCGGCAAAACAATCGGCTGCCCTGACACGATAACCGTGTCGGGCAGCCGACTGAATCAAAAATCGAGCACTTTGCGCAATGATGATCAGCAGTGTCGACGCCATGGGAGGCTCAGACTGCTCAAACAAGGGTTTAAACGAGTTTTCGGGCACCCTCGTAAGCATCTCTAAAATCAAGGAACACGGGTTGCTCGTCGCTCTCCAGCGTTTGCCTGAGAAGCGCTTGCTGCAGCTTGTATTTGACGTTACCAACCGCCAAAGCACCGATACCAACGGCACCGGGTGAGTGAGTGGCAAACTTTAATGGCTCACCGTTGTGCATCAGCTCAACACCTTCAATGCCTTGAGGCGCTACTGCATTGATGTCGCCAGCGACTTTCAGTTGACTGGCATCGGCCAGCACGGAAGCATTTAACACTTGCACACCGGCTTTAGCGGTAGAGAAGACAACATCTGCCGTTGACAGAAGACGTGCTTTGTCAGCATCTGAGGCGGCGGTGGTTCCACGCAGTTTGACGCCATAACGTTGCTCAGCTTCTCTAGCCAACTCAAGTGCAGTATCAATAGAAAAATGATCAACGATCGTTGTCTCTGCACCCTGTTGCGCAGCGATCACGGCTGTTGTCAGGCCAACAGGTCCAGTACCGCCAAAAACGACGGCATGCTGTCCTTTGAAATCCTGATTGAAATGTTTTTTTAGGTCACGCTCAACACAGGCAACCAATGCGGCTGCGGTGGTAAATGCGCCACTTGGATCGGCAAATACTGAAATTTGAAATGGTGGTTCCATAGATTTTTTGGCGGCTTCAAGCATATCCATCGCCAGGCCAATGTCACGGCCACCAATGAACATTCCGGTTTTTTTTACTCCAGCCGGTCCTCGGGAAAATATCGCATCCTGAGTCAAACCAGGCACCTCACTTAGCTCAACATTGTTGTATGGCATGAGAATGTCATAGCCTGCATCCAGCGCCATATTGATATCAAATGGGCTGTTGAACTTCATTGGATTGAGCATATGGATGATGGAGCGTTTTGCCATTAGAGCGTCCCTCTTAATGAGTGTCTGAATTAAGTTTGGCGATGTCTGTGTTGTGTTGACTGGTTGAGGTCACAGCACCTGAAGTATCACATTGTGCAGCTAGCAACGACAAGTGATTCGACTTGCCTGAGTGACCTGCTAAGTAATCGGTTAATTGCCGTATTAATGTTTGAGCTGCTTTTGGATTGGCAGTGAATACACAGCCCGATGGCCCCCATGAACTTTGCGCCAGCCCCTTGAAGCCCAGTGACTGGGCATAATCAAGCAGTTTTGCTACATCAGTACTGGCATATTGCCCACCTTGAGCCGGGGCAAAGTGACTGCCAATGAGTCGCTGAATCTCGGTGACAGCTTCCGAGAAATTCTCTAGGTTGTTGGTTAACAGTGCGGGCACAAGCTGCATCAGCGTTCTGTGACAAATCGTCTCGGCGGCATGCCGCGGGAAGGTCGGTAATTCATTGAATGCAGAACGTTCGACTGCTCCGTGAACACCTTGCTTACTGTTGTCCAAAATCAATACCACCGTCCAGTCTGGAGGGAAGGGAAGTCGCATAAGCGTCAGTGGCATCGATGTCGAACGGGAGTCGATACCTGCATCAATGATAAAACCACCCTGCTCAAAGCTGGTAATACCGATGCCGGAGCGCTTACCTCGACCAAGCGCTTGGGCAATTTCCTCAGCGGTCGCGATAATGCCATACAACTGACACAGCGCCTGTCCTAGGCTGAGTGCCAATTGAGTGCCGGAACCCAAGCCGGCATGTTCGGGGATTAATTGATGAATTTTGATGCTAAGTGTTTGATTGCTTGCTGGAATATGCCGGCCAAGGCTGACGAAAAAGTCTGACTGTATTTGCAATAATTTTGCATAGTGAGGATCTGATTCAGTGAGACCAGTGATTTTTGGCTGTGGGCTTCGGCTGACTTGCAGATCTGTGTAATGGCTGTCGATAGCCATGCCGATGCTGCCAAATCTTCTGCCCAGACCGCCATTAAGGTCCAGAAACCCCAAGTGTAACCTCGCTGGCGTTTTGACTCTGACCACGGCAGGTAAAATTATCTTGCAAGCAGTTTCAGGGATGTTCACGAATTATTATGCGTTATCGATGCTGCGTGCAATGTCATAGATAGTGGTTTCGTCCAGAAACAGATCATTGGAGTCAAACAGCGACGCGACCGCACTTCGATGGACTTTCATCTTAAAGTTGCCGATGGCAATCGCACCATAGAAGCGAACCCCTTCGCGCTGTTCGCCATTGTCCATGACTTCAATGCCTTCTACGCCCAGTGGTGGCGCCGCATTGACATCTGCAATCACTTCAAGTGTATTGCTGCTCGCCCAGCTGGACTT
>SKGV01000109.1 GCA_007117275.1 Methylophaga sp. | reverse complement strand
CTGTTCTGATCAGATGCCACAAACTTGTTATCATGCGCGCAGCCCATGAGGAGAGCTTGTTCGCTATGAATTACCCACTTATCGACCCGGTTGCACTGAACTTGGGGCCATTACAAATATACTGGTATGGTTTGATGTACCTGTTTGGCTTCGTGGCGGCCTGGGGGCTGGCAAGAAAACGCGCCAACAGTCATGGTTGGCGTTACAGTGAAATAGACGATTTATTGTTCTATGGTGCACTGGGGGTGATTGTTGGCGGCCGGCTCGGTTATGCCTTGTTTTATGATCTTGCCGCGCATCTTGATAGCCCAATGACTGTGCTGAAAATCTGGCAAGGTGGTATGTCGTTTCATGGTGGCTTAATTGGCGTGTTAGTGGCATTTTGGTGGTTTGCCAAAAAGACCGGCAAGACGTTTTTTCAAGTCAGTGATTTCATCGCACCGATGGTGCCACTGGGCTTGTTTGCCGGCCGGATAGGCAACTTCATCAATGGCGAACTCTGGGGCAGAGTCAGTGACGTGCCTTGGGCAGTTGTATTTCCGACAGGTGGACCTTTGCCACGTCACCCTTCTCAGCTTTACCAAGCCCTGCTGGAAGGCTTGTTGTTATTCATTGTGCTCTGGTGGTTTTCAAGCAAGCCTCGGCCAAGAATGGCTGTCTCTGGACTATTTCTGACAGCTTATGGTGTGTTTAGGTTTTTGGTGGAGTTTGTCCGTGTGCCGGACCCGCAATACGGCTATCTGGCGTTTGACTGGTTTACAATGGGGCAGCTGCTGAGTTTACCGATGATCATTGCCGGCGCTGTGTTGCTGTGGCTGGCATATCAGGCTAAGCCAACGCGCTAGTCATCCATATCAGGTGCTGGTAAGAGATGCCGGGAGTTTTACCTGCCCAGCATCCATCATTGTTGTGTGTGCAAAATGGTTTGCCTAACTCGGCCAGAGTCCATAAATGATTGAATTCTATGCAATCATTGTCACTGACATGTTAATATTCGCGCTTGATATTTTTTAGGCTTAAGCTCATGCAATACCAAGATCATTACGATGTTATTGTGGTCGGTGGCGGTCACGCGGGCACTGAGGCAGCACTGGCATCGGCACGCCAAGGTGTTAAAACCCTGCTACTGACTCAGAACATCGAAACATTGGGCCAAATGAGCTGTAACCCTGCGATTGGCGGTATTGGCAAAGGACATCTGGTCAAAGAGGTGGATGCGCTGGGTGGTGCGATGGCTCGCGCTGCCGATTTGGCAGGTATTCAGTTTCGTACCTTAAATTCCAGTAAAGGACCGGCGGTGCGTGCCACACGTGCACAAGCCGATCGCACTCGCTATAAGGCGGCTATCCGAGCGATATTGGAAAATCAGCCCAACCTCAGTCTGTTTCAGCAGGCGGTTGATGATCTGGTTGTTGAAGATGGTCGAGTGGCTGGCGTGGTCACTCAGGCCGGATTGCGATTTTCAGCCAAAAATGTTGTGTTAACGGTAGGCACATTTTTGGGCGGACTTATCCATATTGGTTTGCAAAACCATCAGGGTGGTCGGGCGGGCGACCCTGCATCGATAGCCTTGTCTCGGCGACTACGTGAATTGCCGTTTCGGGTGGACCGCCTCAAAACTGGTACACCACCACGTATTGCGACACAGAGTATCGATTTCAGCCAGCTGAAAGAACAACCGGGAGACACTCCGACACCGGTATTTTCATTTTTAGGCAAAACCAGCGAGCACCCAAGACAGATTTCCTGCTTCATTACGCATACCAACGAGCAGACACACGAGGTGATTCGACACAACCTGCATCGTTCCCCAATATACAGTGGTGAGATAGAAGGTATCGGTCCGCGCTACTGTCCTTCCATCGAAGACAAAGTGGTGCGTTTTGCCGATCGAAATGCCCACCAGATTTTTCTGGAGCCCGAGGGCTTGGAATGTGGTGAAGTCTACCCAAATGGCATTTCAACCAGTTTGCCTTTTGATGTGCAATACCAAATCGTCCGTTCGATGAAGGGACTGGAAAATGCCCATATTACCCGGCCCGGCTATGCCATCGAATATGACTTCTTTGACCCGCGCGATCTTAGTCCATGGCTGGAAACACGCCACATGCCGGGCTTGTTCTTTGCTGGGCAGATTAATGGCACAACAGGTTATGAGGAAGCGGCTGCACAGGGTTTGATCGCTGGACTCAATGCTGGCTTGCAAGTGCGCGGCTTGACGCCCTGGTATCCGCGACGTGATCAGGCCTATATCGGTGTGCTCATTGACGATTTGATTACCTCGGGCACACGTGAACCGTATCGAATGTTTACCAGTCGAGCAGAGTACCGGCTGATGCTGCGAGAAGATAATGCAGACGTTCGCTTGACTCCCACCGGCCGTGAACTGGGCCTGGTAGACGACCTGCGTTGGCAGAAGTTTAATGAAAAACAAGAAGCGGTCGAACGCGAACAGCAACGCCTGGCAGCTACTAAGCTGAGCCCGGAAAAACTGGATCAACAGAAGGTTGCCGAGGTGCTGGGAGAACCACTGAGCAAGGCAACTAATGCCCTGGAATTATTACGCAGACCCAATGTGAATTACCAAACGCTAATGTCATTGCTTGACGAGAGCCTGGCGGTTGCACCTGAGGTTGCTGAGCAGGTGATGATTCAGGTGAAGTATTCTGGTTACATCAACCGGCAGCAAAATGAAATCGATCGGCT
>SKGV01000098.1 GCA_007117275.1 Methylophaga sp. | reverse complement strand
TCAAAACGGGCAAATAACTCATCAAGTGTGCCATCGTGCTGGTTCAAGCCGGTAACAGCCAGAATGTTACGCTTGATATCATTTTCCTTGTTGGCTTGCTGAAGCGGTTTCAATGCGACAGCCGCAGTAGAGACCAGTATGGAACAGGCAAGACACAATAAAACTGCAATCAATAACGTTTTTCTGGGATCGTCATTTGGCAAACTCATCGTACTGCCAAACCACCCCTTTTTTACATTAGTTTCGCTCATAAGCAAGGCTTCGTTTTAGTCTACGTTTAATGTTGCTTTGCACAACAAAATGGTCGATTAGTGGTGCAAAGATGTTGGCGAACAGTATCGCCAGCATAATACCCTCAGGAAATGCTGGATTCACCACCCTGATCAACACAGCCATCACACCAATCAGAATGCCATAGACCCAGCGACCGGTGTTGGTCATGGACGCGGAAACTGGGTCAGTGGCCATGAACACCATACCGAAAGCAATGCCGCCAATGGTCAAATGCCAGTACCACGGTAAGCCGAACATCGGGTTAGTGTCACTGCCAATCAGGTTGAACAGCAGTGTCATGACAAACATGCCCAAAAACACGCCAAAGACGATTCGATAACTGGCTATTCGGGTGTATAACAGAAAAGCCATACCCAGCAAGATAGCTAAAGTAGAGGTTTCGCCAATTGAGCCAGGCATGTAACCAATGAAGGTTTGAGTCCAGGTATAACCTGCTTCTTTAATGGCTTCAACGCCACCCTGAGCAGCTAGAGCCAGTGGCGTAGCGCCGGTATAGCCATCAATGGCATTCCAGACTGCGTCACCCGACATTGAAGCAGGGTAAGCAAAATACAGAAATGCACGACCTGTCAGCGCCGGATTGAGGAAGTTTTTGCCGGTACCGCCAAATACTTCCTTACCGATGACCACACCAAAGATGATGCCCAGTGCGACCATCCACAGTGGAGTCGATGGTGGCAGGGTCAGCGTGTAAAGCATTGAGCTGACCAGAAAACCTTCGTTGACTTCGTGGTTTCTTACCGTGGCAAAGATGACTTCACAAATACCCCCCGCCAAAAGCGTAGTGAGATACATCGGCAGAAAATACAATAAGCCATGGAACATATTGCCAACCACGCTGTTGGGGTCATAACCGATGCCTAATGTAGACAGAATCCAGCCTCGCCAGCCATCAAGTGAGCTCATGCCCATGGCCGCCATTGCCGAGTTTGCTTGGTAGCCGGTGTTCCAGAGCATGACCATCAGCACTGGCAATGTCGCCAGCACAACAAAACTCATGGTTCGCTTGAGATCAATGCCATCTCTTACGTGAGTGGTTCCTCGAGTCACTTCGGGCGGAGTATAGGCAAAGGTATCGACCATCTCGTAGAGTGCATAAAACTTCTCGTATGGACCGCCTTTGTGAAACTGAGGCTCAATTTTGTCAAGGAAACGTCTTAAACGCGCCATTGCTTAACCTTCTTTTTCGATTTGAGTTAGATTTGCCCTGAGCACTGTGCCGTAATCATATTTGCCAGAACACACATAGGAACACAGAGCCAAATCTTCCTCATCAAGTTCCAAACATCCCAGTGCCTGTGCCATATCAGTATCGCGAACCAGAAGCATTCTCAGCAGTTGAGTTGGCAATATATCCAGCGGCATCACCATTTCAAATGCGCCTACAGGCACCATTGCCCGGGGACTTCCGTTTTGAGTCGTGGTCATGGCAAACTCTTTTTTGCCAAGCAGTCGAGAGATAAATACGTTTAATACCGAGAATTTGTTGCGACCTGGCATGATCCAGCCCATAAATTCTCGCTCAGTGCCTTCAGCAAGTACGGACACCTGCGTGTGGAAACGCCCCAAAAACGCCGCCCAGTTGTTGGCGGTGTGGCCATTGAGTACCGAACCGGAGATGACGCGTGTCTTGACCTGGGCTATCTCATCGCGCACCAGATCCTCGGTGCTTGCACCGAGACGGGTTCTCACTAGTCGGGGTTTATTAACCAGTGGCCCTGCCAGCGAGATAATCCGTTCTACCCACAACTGGCCAGTGGTAAACAGTTTGCCGATGGCAATCACATCTTGGTAGCCGATACTCCAAACAGTTTTGTGAACGCTGACAGGATCGATGAAATGAATATGCGTACCCACAAGACCGGCAGGGTGTGGTCCTGAAAACGTGTAGGTTTTCAGAGTATCAAGTTTGGCGGTGGGTAATGCCGATTGAGGTGCCTGGCACACATTCACAGCGCCATCGGTCAGCCGACTGAGAACGGTGAGACCCTGTTTGAAATCCTCAGCGTACTCATTGATGATCACCGCTGGGTCAGCTGCCAGAGGGTTAGTGTCCATCGCATTGACGAAAATAGCTGTAGGTTCACTATCAGGTTTGGGCGCGTGGCTGTAGGGACGGGTTCGAAAGGCAACCCACAGACCGGAATCTAGCAAGTTTTTTTTGACTTCGTCGCGATTAAGCGCAGCAATTTGGTCAGGTGAGTATGACTGAAAGCTGATGGCTTGATCACCTTGCAATTCGATGATGACAGACTGCAAAGCGCGTTTGGCGCCGCGATTGATGGCTTTAACAGTGCCGGCACCCGGTGAGGTAAAGAATACACCGGGATTTTTCTTGTCCTCGAACAGCGCTTGACCGAGTTTTACCTGTTCACCCTCTTCGACCATCATGGTGGGCTTCATGCCCACATATTCTTGCCCTAGGACTGCCACAGTA
>SKGV01000106.1 GCA_007117275.1 Methylophaga sp. | reverse complement strand
TTTTCAGCGACTTGCTCTGGCGTGAGTGGTTTGCGGGTAACATTTTTGCCGGTTGGATCACCAATCATGCCGGTAAAGTCACCAATCAAAAATAGTATCGTATGGCCGAGATTCTGGAACTGCCGGAGTTTGTTAAGCAACACGGTGTGACCGAGATGTAGATCTGGGGCGGTAGGATCAAAACCGGCTTTGATGCGCAGTGGTTTACCCATCTCAAGCTTTTCGATAAGCTCTTTTTCAACCAGAATTTCTTCAGCACCACGACGAATTTCAGCAAGTGCCATTTCAACAGCAGTCATTGAACATCTCCAATCTCCATGAATCGGCCGCAGATGGTATCACAATGCCGAACGCTGGAGGGGTTCCAATTCTCAGTAAATACTGCGAGAATTGACCCTATTTACACAAAAAAGCTGGGTTCGCTAATGAAGAAACGTAACAGACTTCTAAACTCTTCAGCGAGCAGTCGCCTGTTTGCAATCTCTAGTACTCGCTCCAAGCACCATCATTTCAAGACCATATCATTTGTGGCTCTGGTTGGCATTTTCATCACCTCAATCGTGCTTGCGACCAGTGAGCCTTCGGCCTCAAATCAAACGCAGGTGATTGAATTACCCAGTCTCAATTCAGCGCCTGATGGCTATTTTCAGCAGGCTGCACTATCACCGCATCAACGAGTATTCGGACTCAATCAGCCGCGCATTCATGAAAACGAAAAATCACCGACAGCGCTAGTCAGCGAAACACCCTCTCAAGATGCAGACCAAGACATCGCACTCACGGAATCCATTCAACTTGAACAACTTCATTTGCATGAAGCTTATCAATCATCTGCAGCCCAGCCTGACATTGCCCCTGCCAAGCACTCCGAACAAAAAATCGCCGACTCCGCGCTTGAATGGAAAGAAATCACTGTTGCCAGTGGTGATAATCTCTCACTGATTTTTCCTCGTGTCGGATTGTCCGCAAGAGACGTCTATAATGTCGCACAGACGCCAGGCGACATTCGATCTCTGCTCAATCTGCGGCCGGGCCAAGTTATGCGATTTGGCCTAAATCAAGATGATGGAAAACTCAGCGTGCTCGAGTTAGAAATTTCGCCGCTTGAAACGCTCAAATTATCCGCTGCAGACAGTGGCTACATCGCAGAACGGGCTGTTCGCGCCCTTGAAATGCAACAACAACAAGCCGCCGGAGAAATCCAAAGCTCTCTGTTTGCCGCTGGCGTTCAAGCAGGCCTGTCAGACAAACTGATCATGGAGCTTGCGTATATCTTTGGTTGGGATGTCGACTTTGCCCTGGATATTCGGAGAGGTGACAGTTTCCGAGTCATCTACGAGGAAGGCTTTCTGGATGGTAACAAGGTCAGTGATGGCGACATACTCGCTGCCGAATTCACAAATCGTGGCAGGACCTATCGAGCGATCAGGTTTACCAACGCTGACGGACATGCCGACTATTACACAGCTGACGGACGCAGCATGCAACGTGCGTTTAACCGCACACCGGTCCATTTCTCACGCATAAGCTCACGATTTAACCCAAATCGCTTACATCCTGTTCTTGGCACCAATCGCCCCCACCGAGGTGTAGATTATGCGGCACCCACAGGTACGCCTATAATGGCAACCGGCAATGGTCGGGTCGAAAGCATCGGTAATCAAGGGGGCTACGGTTTAACAGTGGTGCTATCGCATGGTGACAGATATACAACCCTGTATGCGCATATGTCCAGATTCAAATCTGGCCTGAAACGAGGTGATCGTGTTCGCCAAGGCGATGTGATTGGGTATGTCGGAATGACTGGGCTGGCGACAGGGCCCCACTTACATTATGAATTCCGTGTCAACGGTGTTCATCGCGATCCTCTCACAGTTGAACTGCCACAGGCAGATCCGATTGCTGACAAGTATCGACAAGCATTTATGCAACAAGCACAACCGTTGTTGGCAAAACTGGATGCCCTAGAAGTTCCAACCTTGGCAGCGCTTCAACAAGACTAGCCCTGTTTTCGACGTACCTATCTCAAGGGTGTAAAACACGGCACGCAGTTGAGCATGCTTTATCAACTTGCTGGTTTATCGCCGGTAAGCAACGGAAAAACAGTTCATCCAAGCAAACCGTCTTGGTGATTATTGGCCCAAGCCATCTAATAGCAATTTAGCAACCAACAGGCCCGAATACTTTGACTGCGTTTATTGGTGTGATGTCAGGCACCAGCCTCGATGGCATTGATGTCGTGGTGGTTGAGTTTGACAGTGAAGATAAGTTTAAACTTGAGGCAGCACAGACCTACCCCTACGACGCAGAATTGCGCGCCTCATTGCTACGACTGATAGAGCATCAGCAATGCAGCCTGACCGAGCTTGGTCAACTGGACATGGCCCTTGGTCAAGCTAGCGCAGATGCCATCCTGAAGCTACTCAGACAACACAATATGATTCCCGAACACATCAATGCCATCGGTAGCCACGGGCAGACAATATGCCATGCGCCAGATGTCCGCCTGCCCTTCAGCATGCAAATCGGCAATCCAAGTTTAATCGCTGAAAAAACAGGCATCACTACTGTCAGTGATTTTCGTGCGAGAGATATGGTAGTAGGCGGCCAAGGCGCACCCTTGGTGCCTGCTTTTCACCAAGCGCTATTCAATTCTGATTCAGAAAACCGTGTAATCCTCAATATCGGAGGCATCAGTAACATCACCGTCCTATCCAAGGAAAAAAATAGCC
>SKGV01000129.1 GCA_007117275.1 Methylophaga sp. | reverse complement strand
CGCAGTGGTCGAACAGAAGCCGATGTGAGACGCAGCCTGGCGCCGGTGATTGGGTAGCGGACGATCCCGTCGGTTTTTGGTGTAAGGACAATGGCCTTATTGAGTTAGCAGCGTCTGAGGGCTTTGTCGCTCGCCTTTGTTGTGCAAGCTTGTATGCATGATAGTGAGCAGACTTTGATTGGTGGTTTCATCGAGGCTGAGCCTGAATCAGTTATCGATGGCTGGTAAATTAGCAGTTCGAATGTGTCGTAGAGCTTGCCTAAATACATCGTCAAACATTGGAAGGCTCGTCATCTGATGGGAAAGACGACTAGACCAAAGTCGTTTCAGCCGCTCTTGCTTGTTGGCAATGGATTGTTCTAACCCATTGATTTGACGTTGCCTGAAGGACAGTTTTTTCTCAAGTTCCGGTCGCATTTCAGCGACGCGTAGATCAAATGAGTCGAATAGGTACCACAAATCGTAAAGGTCGCGCGGTTCATTGCGTGCACGATCACTGAGTGCTAATAATTTTTCGATAGTAATCTCTTCGATCGAATAGGCTTTGACGGTTGATCCTTCCGGTAAATCACTAAATCCAGCATAAGTCTGGAAGATCGGTCGGTCCTCGAGCTCAAAGCACAACACCTCTTGGATCGTGATATCGACCTTTACATCGTTTGATGCAGGTAGCGGCCCTTGATAGCGCAAATAGAATGTGTGGCTGTTGTGGTGCACTTGACGGTCGTGGCGATCAAATGAAATTATCAGTCCGCATTTTGGCGAATTTGCTCAAAAATCTCGCTGAGACTGCCAAGGATGGTTTCTAAGCTTGTTGGTTTGATTAGTGTGAAATCCAAGTCTTCTGAAAACCGGTAGCCGTCAAACCAGCAGCGTCTGAGGGCCGTGCCGCCTTTGAAAGCAAGAGACTCTCGCAAAGGATGGTTCGCCAATCCATTTAAAAACCAGGCTAGCACGTAGTCTCGTTCAATGACAGCCTCTGGAATTCGTCGGCCGCCCGCTGCGTGAAGCGAGTTTGAAATAAGCGAAATATTTCGTTGAGGAATCATTAACCGTATCTCACTGCTTGCAGTTCTTCGGGTGTGACGTTTAGTTGCACCCGCCAACGGGTGAGGATCTTGCCCTCTGCTGGCAGGGTTGGATCTAGGCGTTGGTTTGTCATTGTCAGTTGCGAGCTTAGGCGGGCTAGTTGTGGAGCCTCGGCTAGACCATAGAGCTCGAGCAAATAGCCCAGACGCCTTATGACAGCACCATTGCGTAACCGTAGGGCGTAGCTCACGAGCTGTTCGACATTGAGTTGTTCGCGTCGCATCCACATGCCCTTAGCCGCTTCGGTGATGCCACCAACGTAAGCTGGTTGCTTCAGGGCGTCAATGATGGTGTGTTCAAGGTCGGTAATCATGACAAATCGTTCTTTATCGACCCAGTGTTTAGTTAAGCCAAAGACGTGCTCGGGTTTGACATGCACAAAATGAAAGTCATATCCGGCGATGTTTTGTGCGCGCAGCCGGTGCGTGCATGACAGGTAGATTGTGAAGTTTGGTTGTGTCACCAGTCTATGCAACTCGAATGCTGTGCCATGCGAGAGAAAATGAGGTGCAGATCCGGCCATTTCGCGTGCGATTAAATAGGGACTTTCGATATGTTCGCGCGACCAGCCCAGCTCAAATGGAACGAGATTGTATAGACCTGGCTTCAGTCGTGTAACGACGCCGTGTCGATGCAGTTGTGCGATCAAATTGCTTGCTGCGACGCGAGACAGACCTGTGATATCGGTGACATCACTGAGCGTAAACACAGCCCGGCGTCTTTGGTTCAGTTCCGTGAAAACCTGAGCCGCCCTGGGACCAAGTGTTTTTGAGACATTGTTATATTGTATATTCATTTTTCATCAATAAAAGATGAATTATATAATAAAAATATAACAAATTGGGTCATAAAAACGAGTGCCGGGCGCGAATAGCAAAGATAGGGATCGCGCAATATCTGTCGTTGCAAGTCTTCGCGTGGGCGTTTGGCTGTTTTGCAGCTCAGTCAATCTGGCGCCGGCTGTGGTGGGCGCATCAATTGCGTACTGTTGTGAGATGATGCAAGAGAGGTCCGAAGTTTGTTTCATCGAGATCAAACGTATGCGACACAGCGTTGCGATCAAAGATGTATAGGTTCAGGCTATCTTGAAATGTTGTCCCAGCGCGAAAGGTGTGGGATGCATGATCCATTTCAAACGGTAGCCAATAAGCAGCTAGACGGTAATAGTTAAGATGTTCAAGATAGTGGAAGCTTTCGGTCCGGTCTGTACACATCAGACCGCGTTGCCCCAATTGATTGAGCTGTTCTTCATGAGATAAGGGCGGCTTTGAGTACTTCAAGTTCCAAACCAAAAAAAGTAACCCCCCATGGTGCGCATCGTTGAGAGGCGTGGGGGGTGTTGTCAGTAGAGATTGTAGATTAAACGCTAAATAAGTGCATATGCCTTTGTTGTACCCCACCATAGTTTTGGTTGGTGAACATTGGGTTATGGCAAGCATTCTTGATTGGTGCGGTGAATGGCTGTGATTAACGCTGCTAAGTGGATGGCAACATCCTTAGACATCTGAGTGCCTCAACCGCTGCGGCTGAGGCACTCGATCATCTTCTAAGTTTGATGATAAATCTGCGCGCCTTTCTTGACGAACTCCACCGCTTTTTCTTGCATGCCTTGCTCTAGCGCCGAGGTCTCGGTCAACCCTTTTTTCTGGGCGTATTCACGCACATCTTGCGTGATCT
>SKGV01000048.1 GCA_007117275.1 Methylophaga sp. | reverse complement strand
CTATCCACCGTGTTATCGATCCAGGCAAAGGGAATCATCACCCCAACTGCGATGACAGCACCGGGGATGGCATAACCCATGCCAGCCAGACGCACAGCAAAGCGCATTAGTCCGCTTGGAAACAGTCGATAGCCATAGGCGAGAAACAGTGCCAGCAGCAAGGCTAAAACTGCTGCAATCGCGGCCAGTTTCAAGCTATTTAGCACGAGACCAACAAAGTGTGCATCGATCACATAATCGGCCACGCTGATGGACCAGCTGAGTAGCTGGCCCGCAGGCAACAAGAAGCCGAAAAACAAAATCAAAAAACACAGAAGAAATGCCAGAAAAGCGTTCAGACCTGTGAGTTGATATCGGCGCAGATCTTGATGCCGCCGACTGGTGTGGTGATAACGAGCGCGGCGCCTTGAATAACGCTCGATGAATATCAGGGCAAACACAAACACCATCAAACCCGCGGCGAGTTGTGCTGCTGCTGCGCTGCTGCCCATGCCAAACCAGGTTCTGAAAATCCCGGTAGTGAAAGTGGGGACACCGAAAAATTGAACGGTTCCGTAGTCAGCCAACGCTTCCATCAAGGCCAATGATAGACCGGCAATAATGGCGGGCCTTGCCAAGGGAATAGCCACTGACCAGAAGGTGCGCCAAGGACCATTGCCGAGTGTGCGACTGACATCTAGCACGCAGATCGACTGACTGAGAAATGCGGCACGACTGAGCAGATAAACATAAGGATAAAGTACCAGCGTCAGCATCAGCACGGCACCGTTCAAGCTGCGAATTTCCGGGAACCAGTAATCGCCAAAGCCCCAACCGAACCAGTCTCGCAATGTACTCTGAACGGGACCGGCAAAATCCAGCATGCCGGTGTATGTGTAGGCGATGATGTAAGCAGGCATGGCAAGAGGCAGCAGAAGTGCCCACTCAAACACACCACGGCCACGAAATTGACACATGCTGGTCAACCAGGCGGTACTGACGCCTAGCAGCAGGGTGCCAATGGCAACGCCCAACATCAATCCTAGTGAATTGACTATGTAGTCTTTGAGCACAGTGCTTGCAAGGTGTTGCCAGATGTCGCCTGTTGGAACAAAAACAAAGGCCAACACAACAATTACCGGCAGTGCTAAAAGCATTGCCAGTGACAAAGTGCTGATTTCCATCAGCGACCATCGGGATTTGATGCTGGACTTATTGGCCAGCTGATCACTTTCTGAGATGTTCATTGTGGGGAGTTTTTGTCAACGCCTCTGTTGTTAGGTTGAAACGCCACACCAGGCGCGAGCGTATGTCAGGCAGAGCCCTATTCTAAAGGATGGCTACAACTTGCGCATCATGCCTGTCTGATTGGCCTGCATTGTTAATGGCCACCTTGAATAGACAATTACCTGAGGACTCCCCGATGAAGACTGTTAGCGCCAACCGGCACGATCCATCAAGCGCAGTGCTTGTGCGTTAGTGTCACCCAGGATACTCATATCTAGAGGATCGGCTTTGAAATCTCCCCACTGAGTGAGAATTTCACCAATTTCAATATCACTACGTACCGGATATTCTCCATTGGCCTGTGCATACCATTGCTGGGCGCGATCACCACTAAGGAACTCAATCAAGGCAATTGCAGCATCACGATTACGAGCCGCTGCGGTCAGTCCGGCACCAGATACGTTGACGTGTGTGCCGCGATCCTGCTGATTGGGCCAGAAGACGCTAATGGCGTGTGCAGCTTGACGTTCAGCAGGATCGTTATCTGTCAGCATACCGGCAAGGTAATAGGTATTGGCAAGGACCAGATCACATTGTCCTGCTGCGGCAGCTCTGATTTGGTCACGATCACCCCCTCTGGGTGGACGAGCAAAGTTGCTGACCAGAGCGCGTGCCCATTGTTCTGTGGCCGCCTCACCGTTAGCCGCTATCATGGCCGCGGTAAGGGACTGGTTGTAGATATTGCTGGATGAGCGTGTACAGATTTTGCCTTTCCAGCGGGGATCTGCAAGATCTTCATAGCTGGAAAGCGTTGAAGGATCAACTCGATCGGTAACGTACATAATCGGGCGTGCGCGCATCGACAGGCCGACCCAATAGCCTTCTGAATCCCGATAATTTTCTGGGATGTTGCGTTCAAGGGTTTCAGAAGCAAACGTCTGCAATAATCCTGCAGCTTTAGCGCGATGCAAGCGGCCGGCATCTGTTGTCAGCAGAATATCAGCGGGTGTGTTACGGCCCTCACTCTGCAAGCGTTGCAACAGTTCATCGGCGCCACCGGTGACCAGATTGACTCGAATGCCGGTTTCAGCGGTGAACTCATCCAATATAGGCTTGATCAAGGCTTCAATTCTGGCCGAGTACAGATTTACTTCGGCAGCGTCTGCCATCAATGGGCTCAGTAGTGTTGAAAAGCCAATTGCAGCCGCGGCTAGGGTGGTTTTCAACATGGACATCAGTCTCCAGATAAGTAAACATATGTATCTATATGATAATGAGATTGATTATTAATTTAAATAGCGAGATGAATATTTTTTTGTCGCTGGTGGTAGGGTTGAGCCAAGCATGCGTCACGAGATGTCAGCAAGCGGTAAAACTGGCACAATATCGCTAACTCATATCAAAACATCCTGATGTTATTAACGTCAGGCAGTACACATCCGGGGTTTTTCATCATGTCAGGAAGTTTGTTTATCGTTGCCGCACCCTCAGGAGCAGGTAAAACCAGTCTTGTTCGGGCGCTGGTCAGGGATGATGACCGAACCTGTTTGTCTGTGTCGCATACCACGCG